>JAHJOQ010000138.1 GCA_018820315.1 Candidatus Zixiibacteriota bacterium
CGGATAAAAGGTACTCCGGGGATAACAGGCTGATCCTCTCCGAGAGTCCACATCGACGAGGGGGTTTGGCACCTCGATGTCGGCTCATCACATCCTGGGGCTGGAGAAGGTCCCAAGGGTTTGGCTGTTCGCCAATTAAAGTGGTACGTGAGCTGGGTTTAGAACGTCGTGAGACAGTTCGGTCCCTATCTGGTGCGGGCGTAGGAAATTTGAGGAGATCTGACCTTAGTACGAGAGGACCGGGTTGGACGAACCGCCAGTGTATCTGTTGTCGCGCCAGCGGCAGTGCAGAGTAGCTGCGTTCGGAAGGGATAAGCGCTGAAAGCATCTAAGTGCCAAGCCCACTCCAAGACTAGATTTCCCAGCTTTATGCTCTAAAGGCTCCTGGAAGAGTACCAGGTTGATAGGTCACAGATGTAAGCACAGTGATGTGTTCAGTCGAGTGATACTAATAAGCCGTGAGACTTGATCATAAAATTCTATCTCGTGCCTCGAGATAGGATTACAGATCAAATCCTAAATACGCTCAACTCAAGAATTTGACTCAGATGTATTTGGACTCCCTGATTACGCAGGGAGTGACCTTGATATTTTAGTGATAAGCTATTTTTCCGGTGGCGATGGCGTGAGGGCCACACCTGTTCCCATTTCGAACACAGTAGTTAAGCCTCACAGCGTCGATGGTACTGCATCCTTGCAGATGTGGGAGAGTAGAACGCTGCCGGGTTAAATTAGAAAGCCCGCTTCAGATGAAGCGGGCTTTTGCTATTGGTCTATTTGTAAATGATGCCACACAAGAAACCCACCCAAAGGGTGGGCCACCTGCCCTACTTGGCTTGTTTGGGGGCGACCGACGCGCAACATCTCCAAACATGTTTGTAGAGGCCACCCGTCCGGAAAAGTAACCTGCAACATTGTCGGACAGCGTCTGCTGCCCCTAGAAGTTCTCCTTGATGAGCTCCACTATTGCTTTGGCCGTCTTCTTGACCGCGTCACCGGTTCCGCCCGAGTAACCGGTCCCGCCGGACTTGCCAGTCACCTCGTAAGAGCCTATCGTAGCACCGCTGCCGCCATCGATGAACGTGACTTCGGTCGTCAATGAGGCTTTACCCGCAAATGCGCCAAGGAAGAATCGCGACGCCCCACTTACCTTCTTCACACTGGAGACAACAGCCTTTATTACGAGAGCTTTCTCACAGTTCTCGGCACATGTGCCGAGCAAAGCTGTCGGGAAGTACCCTTCTTTATTAAGCCTCTCAAGAAACTCCACCTCTAAATCATCCATTTGCTGTGATACGTCATCAACAATGGACGACTCAGTACTAAAGTAGATGGAGGTAAACGGGCTCAGGTTCGTCTCGAGCGGACGAACTGCCAATGCCTTGCTTCCGGCACAGCCTACCTGCAATAGCAGCAGACCGACTGCTGCTAATGAAAGCGCGATCTTACCGATCTTCATGATATATCTCCTTGCATTAGTCGGTACTTACGCGATATTCAATGTCGTCATGTCAGATCGGTGCTCAGAAGCGCAGCGTGAACGTGACTCGCGGCCCGTCTGCCGTGATGGAAATGGCAGAAGGTTCCAAGGGAACACGCTCCCACTTCTTGCTTGCCGAGCCGACCGCCAAACCGATCAGACCGCCGCCCAGCGTGAACCCAATGAAGACGGGCGCGACCGCGTCCTCATTGACCTCCATATAGGGGTCGGATTTAACCTCAGCGTAACCCAGCAATGCCGCGGACAGCCCCATCGCGGCTCCAATCATGAACCCGGTGCCAGCTCTGGAGCCCTTATAGCGGTCCATGGCACGAATCTGTTCGCGTGGAATACTGAGCCTCTCCCCACCGGACTTCGTCGCAGTGAGGCTGTCGGATGTGAGAATTCCGTCTCTGGCTTCGATGCGCTGCCCGTTGTTCAACAGGACCCGGAAACGATCAAAGTCAACGATGTCCTGTGCCGCGGCTTGCTGTACGGCAAATAGAGCAGCCACAAAGACCAGCGCTGACAAATGGAATGTTTTCATAGACTCATCCCTTCCCAGTCAAGGGCAGGTCTTTCCGAGACCTGCCGATCTATGACCTATTCCTACTGTCCATATTCATTTCCGCACCGGCACTGCTGAGACGGCGCACGTTGTATAGCATGAATCACATCTCACCGTCTTGGCGCCCAATTCAGCCCCTGTCGTCGTTCGCATTCCTTAGTATCAAATCAATCATACTTGGTCTGCCGCTCTTTGTCAAGGCAAATGGTGCTATCTTGGTGCACGGGGAGAGGCTGTCCCACAAGTAAAGTAGGGCAGGTCTCCCCGAGACCTGCCAATGTATACAATATTCCTACTCTCCATACTTCCCGTCCAAGACCGGCACGCCTGCGGTTCCCCAATCCGGGGCGTAATATCCCTCCTCCTGATATTCGCGAAAAGAAGAGAAACGCCAGTCGCATGGACTGTCTGCATAGTCATGCTTAACCGGATTGTAGTGAATGTAATCGATATGCCTGTTCATGTCATCTTGATCCCTGATCATGTGGTCCCAAAAACGACTTTGCCAGATACGACCACAATCCCTATGTAAGGCGTAACTGACCTTCTTTGAAAACGAGAGTTTCACCTTCTGGATGATTGATGAAAGGTTACATTTGCAGGGATCTATTATCATATGAGTATGATCCGGCAGCTCGACATGAGCAATGAGGCGGAAGACCATTTCGTGCATGTATTTCATGAGTGATTCCCAGAAGAGATGATGATGCGTTATGAGTATGCTCCGGCGCCTATAAGTTACCATTGTTATGAAGTAGATTTGACCGTCCGAAAAATGACGAAGCAGTTTTGACATTTGCAAACTCTCTTCAAGTCGGCAGGTCTCGGGGAGACCTGCCCTACGTGCTGCAAGCTTCTTTCAGATCGGCAGGTCTCGGAAAGACCTGCCCTACTTGGTTTCTCTATCAGCCCCTGTCATCAATCACATACTTCGATATCACTGCTATCATACCACGATCGGCGAATCGTGTCAAGGCAAAATGGGGCAGGCCGGGTGGCGAGTCCTGAGCTTCAAAGGGTCTGCCGCCCACGTTGGGAATCAACCCTTGACAATCATCATAGCAGGAAGGGATTCCTAACGGCGCGAAAACCGCAGAGGTTTTGACCGACCTCAGAGTTAGAAGATGCCGAAGACTCTGCTGCCGGAGCGCATCACGCCGATGGTCAGCACAATCGCGCGGTCATCGTAGTCGTTGAAAGTCATGCTGTATTCGACAGTCGCAACCACGCGGAAATCATAAGTCCGAAATGCCAACATGCCACCCTTGAGTAGAATTTCGAATCCGTCATCGGCTTTGTCTTCCCGATTATCGTAGGCAGCAGGGCTGGCATATGTAGTCTCGTGCGACACCGCATGAAAACCGACACCAGCGCCGACATACGGACTGAAGTCTTTGTTGCTGACCAAATAGAGGCACCCAACATTGAGCGCGATGCCGTTTCGAATTCCGAGCAGTGCATCGACAGCTATATGCCGCATTTCAAAGATACTCCTGAAATCCCAGACGAAGAACCGGTCTTTATTGTCGTAATTGTCGTAGCCATCCTGCGGGTAGAGGTAACCGAATCCGATTCCCCAGGATGAATTCGCCTTACGCTCCTTTGATTCCTGCGACTCCTTCTCGGTCACGGTGCCGACCTCGATAGTTTTCTCTACAGGTTTCTGCTGAACAATACTCGCAGCAACCCGCTTTGCCACCTGATCAAGTTCTTCGACCTGCAATGCGGTCAAGTCATCAGAGAGAAGGGTCTCTCCTGAGGAGACATCGATTAGATGATATTGAAAGATGATCTTCTCGCCAAGCCTGTTCAAGCTACCGTAGACAACTTTCGATGCGCCCGTCATCGTTCCAATTTCTGCTGCACAGGCAGCATCCGCGCAAGTCCGATCGCCCATTGCTGATAGGACATCATTCTCGGAAACGATTTGGTATTTGTTCAACTGCGTGATCTCGGAGACCAGAAGCTGATGGACTGTCTCCTGAGTCGAGGCGTCAACACCTATCCCACTGAGCGGAAGAACCGCCAGTCGTTCCTGCGCCCAACAAATCTGTTGGCAGCTCAACAGAATCAGCGCGATCGCAAGGATTGTAATTCTCATATGATATCTCCCTCGATTAGCGGTATGCGAAATGTGTTTGGTTGCAGATCTTTTATCTGCTCTTCGATGCAAAGCTAATCCAAAACAACTCGCTTTGTCAAGGAAGACCTTTGCTTTATTGGTGCATGGGGACGAACGCCAACCACAGAAATTTGGCCGTCAGGAAGGGATATTCCTGACGGCGCGTGGAGAGACTGATATCGAACAGCTTCATACAGAGTGGTGACTTGGACAAGCCGTCTTCGTGTGCGTTTGCAGCCCGATCGCCGAGAAGTATCTACAGCTTGTTCAGTACTCTGAGCACTGAACTAACATCGTTCATGATATAGCAATGGATGACTTTCACTCCACTCTCAAACAACTCCGTGCATTGTTTGACAGCCCATCTCTCACCGATCTCAAGCGCATGCTTCGGATTCTGCTGTACATCGTCTACGAGTTCGTCAGGCAGGTTCACATGGAAGTTCTTCGGCAGACTGGTCAACTGTCGGGCGCCGGAGATGATCTTGATGCCCGGGATTATGGGAACGTCTATGCCGGCCTCCTTGCAGAGCTTCACGAAATTGAAATAGTCGGCATTGTCGAAGAACATCTGAGTTACAACATAGCCAGCACCAGCTTCAACCTTCTGCTTCAGCATTCGGATTTCACTCTTCATATTCGGAGATTCGATGTGCTTCTCCGGATATCCGCCAACGCCTATACACATCGGGATTGGTTCGGAGTTCTCAATCTCTTCCAGGTAGTCACCTCGCTGCAGTCCTGCAAGCTGCTCTACAAGTTCATTCGCATACCGGTTAACAGTCCGGCCGCTGTGAATTGCTTTCTGGTAATTGATTTCATCACCTCGAATAGCAAGCACATTGTGAATGCCCAGGAAGTTCAGCTCAATCATCACATCCTCGGTCTCCTCGCGGGTGAAACCTCGACAGAGTATGTGTGGGACTGTATCGACCTTGTAACGATTTTGTATAATCCCACATATGCTGATTGTGCCGGGACGCTTCTTCCTTATCCGACGGACCACAACGCCATCATTCAATTCAGAATAATGCGCTTCTGCAGAGTGCGATGTAACATCAATGAAGGGAGGATCGTACGGAATGACCTGCTCCACAATATCGAGAATATCCTGGGCCGACTTCCCCCTTGGTGGAGGGATGATTTCATAGCTAAGTACCGGTTTGCTCAGTCTTTCTATGTGCTCTGTTACGTACATATGAACCGTCCTCGCGTGATGAATCGCACACTGAACCGCACGCTACACACCCTTCTGCATGATCGGCTTAGTTTCGTATGCAAGGTTCGCAGATAGCCACTTCTCGATTTCATGTACCGACATCTTCTTTCGCCTGGCGTAGTCAGCAATTTGATCCTTGCCAATCTTGCCGACTGCGAAGTAACGCGAGTCTGGGTGACCGAAATAGTATCCGCATACTGAAGCTGCCGGATGCATCGCGAAGTTCTCCGTCAGTCTAATCCCCACCGTGTTAGCCACGTCGAGAAATTCGAACAGGGTCGGTTTCTCGCTGTGGTCCGGGCAGGCAGGATAGCCTGGCGCGGGTCGAATGCCAGCGTATTTCTCTTTTGCCGGCTCTTCGTTTGTGAAATGCTCGGACGCTGCATATCCCCAGAACTCAGTTCGAACACGCTCGTGAATGCGCTCTGCCAGCGCTTCCGCAAGACGGTCAGCGAGAGCTTTAGTCATAATTGCGCTATAGTCATCACCGTCTCTTTCGAACTTCTGTGCAAGTTCCGCCACCCCGAATCCGGCCGTCACAGCGAATGCTCCGCAGTAATCTTTCAAACCGCTGTCCTTCGGAGCCACAAAATCCGCGAGAGAGTGACATGTTGTCACATTCGCTTTAGGATTCTGTTGACGCAGACAGTGAATTACAAACTCAACGGTGGTCCTGCTATCATCTGTATAGACCTCTATATCATCGCCAACGGAGTTTGCAGGTGCTAATCTCATGACCGCTCGAGCAGTCAGTAGCTTTTCCCTCGCAATCCTGTCGAGGAGTTCGAGCGCGTTATCATGCAGGATCTTGGCCTCTGATCCTATCTTCTCGTTTTCAAAGATATCCGGAAACTTGCCCACCATATCCCATGCGATAAAGAACGGAGTCCAGTGGATGTAATCAACAAGCTCAGAGATCGGATAATCATCAAACACTTTCACGCCAAGCAGATGTGGTTTTGTAGGATTGTATCCGTTCCAGTCAATCGAGAACGCTTGTGCTCGAGCCGTATCGAGAGATAACAGTCGTGTAGAACTGCTGCGCGTGACATAATCATCTCGGCATTTAGCATACTCTCCGGCGATCTGATCGGAGAACTCGCCTCGCTTTTCTTCGCTGACGAGATTACCCGCTACCGCTACGCTCAGCGATGCATTTCGCACATAGGCTACGGTTCCACAGTAAGCAGGGTCGATTTTCAGAGCGGTGTGGAGCTTTGAAGTAGTAGCTCCACCGATAAGCAATGGAGCTTTGAGACCATGCCTCTTCATTTCGGTCGCTACATGAGTCATTTCCGCGAGAGACGGTGTGATGAGGCCAGACAATCCAACGATGTCGACATCTTGTTCGACGGCAGTTTTGATGATCTTCTCGGCAGAAACCATTACGCCAAGGTCTATAATCTCATAGTTGTTACAGCCAAGTATAACTCCAACTATGTTCTTTCCGATATCGTGCACATCTCCCTTGACAGTAGCAAGGAGGATCTTTCCTCTCGAACTTCGACTATTCTGCGTGTTCCCAGCCTCGATGTCAGGCATCAACTCGGCCACTGCCTTCTTCATGACTCGTGCTGACTTGACCACTTGTGGCAGAAACATCTTACCGGAACCGAACAGCTCTCCGACTCGGTTCATGCCATCCATCAGCGGCCCTTCTATCACCCGCACTGCGTTTTCGTATTCTGCCAGCGCCTCGTTCACATCATCTTCTATGAAATCTGTTACCCCGTGGACGAGCGAATGCGACAATCTTTCCTCAACTGAAGAAGTTCGCCATGAAAGATCTGCTTTTCTTGTTTTCGTTCTCCCTGAGATTGTCGATGCGAGTTCTGTCAATTTCGCGGTTGCATTCTGGTTTCTGTTGAGAATAGTGTCTTCTGCAGCATCTCTGAGTTCTGATTCGATTTCATCATAAACGGGTAGCTGCCCTGCGTTCACGATTCCCATATCCAGGCCTGCGCGAATCGCATGGTAAAGAAATACGGAATGCATAGCTTCTCGAACAGCATTCTGACCTCTGAAAGAAAACGACAGATTGCTCACACCGCCGCTAATACAAGCGTGGGGCAGTGTTCTCTTTATAGCCTCACACGCCTGTATGAAATCTACGGCATAGTTGTTGTGCTCTTCCATGCCGGTTGCAATGGCGAAGACGTTCGGATCGAAGATTATATCTTCTGGAGCGAAGGCAACTTCATTCACGAGTATGTTGTATGCTCGAGTGCATATCTCCATCTTACGTTCGAACGAATCCGCCTGGCCTTTCTCGTCCATAGCCATCACAACGACTGCGGCGCCATATCTGGCAACCAGGCTCGCTCTGCGTTTGAATTCTTCCGCGCCATCCTTGAGACTGATCGAATTGACAACGCCTTTTCCCTGAATGTGCTTCAGACCGGTCTCAAGTACTTTCCAATCAGAGGAGTCAATCATTATGGGCACCCGACTGATGTTTGGTTCTGATGCTACATGATTAAGAAACTCCGACATCGCACTGACCGAATCAATGACAGCGTCATCAGTATTGACATCTATAATCTGCGCGCCATTTTGCACCTGTTGCAGCGCCACTTCAGCAGCCGTTTCAAACTCACCTGCTCTGATCAATCGGGCGAATTTCGCGGACCCGGCCACATTGGTTCGCTCACCGATATTCACGAAGAGGGAATCCTGATCAACCACGAGAGGTTCAAGCCCGCTCAAGCGAAGAGCCTTATCGATCTGCGGCACATTTCTGGGTGACAAAGAGCCTACTCTGCGCGCAATCTCCGATATATGATCAGGTGTTGTTCCACAACATCCACCGACAATATTGACAAGGCCATCCTGAGCGAAATCTTCCAGTATAGAGGCCATCTGTTCGGCAGATTCGGTATACTCACCGAATTCGTTGGGAAGACCGGCATTCGGAAAAATCCCGACCATCGTGTTGGCAACTCGTGAGAAATCGACCAGGTACGGTCTGAGAGCCTCAGCACCGAGTGAACAATTCAGACCGACACACAATGGTTTTGCATGTGCAATCGACAACCAGAAAGCCTCTATAGTCTGTCCTGATAGAGTTCTGCCACTTGCATCCGAGATCGTGCAGGAAATCCAGATGGGCATATCAATGTTTTGTTCCTCGATGATCGTCCGCGCGGCAAACAGCGCAGCCTTGGCGTTCAGGGTGTCGAAGATAGTCTCAACGAGGAGGATATCGACTCCTCCGTCAAGAAGTCCGCGGATCTGTTCTGCATAGGCATCTCTCATCTGTTCGAACGTCACCGCACGATATCCGGGTCGGTTGACATCCGGAGATATAGAGCATGTCTTATTAGTCGGTCCGATCGAGCCTGCCACAAAACGAGGCTTCTCAGGATTGGTCTCGCTAAACTCGGCTGCAACTCTGCTGGCAATCTGCGCTGCAGTGAGATTCATTCTGTATACATGTTTGTCGGTTGCATAGTCCGCCTGGGAGATTGCACTGGCATTGAAAGTATTAGTCTCGATGATGTCAGCGCCAGCCTGCAGGAATCTCCTGTGTATGTCTTCGATAACTTCAGGACGAGTCACTGACAGAATGTCGTTATTTCCTTGAAGACTGCATTCGTGATCAGCGAACTCTGATCCTCGGAAATCATGTTCTTCGAGTCCGTGCGACTGGATCATTGTACCGGTCGCCCCATCAAGAACCAGAATCCTCTGCGTTAAAGCCTCAACAAGCAGATCTTTTCGAGATACCACCAGTACAGTCCTTTCATAGCCATGCCGATTCACCTGAAGTACTACTACGTAACAGCATAACTCCGGCTGGGTGCCCGTCCGACTCGTAAAGTTATGACACTTATGCCGGCATTTCAAGCCATTTCTCCAGCTCTGCCATGCTCTGAAATGTCTATGCGATCAGGGATTCACATCGGAGCGAGTTCCTTCGTCATCTAACCGTACTCAGGGTGGCTGTGATCCTGGAACAGGGCTGCGATTCCCTGCTCCGTCAGGACACGCAAGGATGCTGACCTGCAAACTGGCGTACGGGGGCGTACGGGGGCGTACGGTAACCACGAGATGATGCGAATCCAGACGATGTCATTCCCGATGGCGCAGGGAGTTACGATATCCAGATCATGTTGGCGTAGCATAGGCGCCAGCCTTTATCAGTTCTCTGAACTGTCATCAAGTACCCTGCGCCCGAAAGTCCACCGGTCGAATAGCTGTAATACAGCACGCCGTATTCACCGGTCTCGTCAAACCCGACACGTGAGAAATGGACAACTGCAGACGGTCCGAACTTCTCGCGCATATTGCTCCAGAACATTCCGTATTCGTCACCTTCGAATGAATCGAGCTCTTCGTTTGTGATTATCTGCACCGGAACCATCGCCGAGAATTTGTCCTCTAGTGAGCAACTCTCTCTTCTTTCGAGGTCAGCGATCATCGCTTTTCGTGTTTCTAAGTCAATCGAGTCCGGCATACGCTCGGTATCGATCCCGTGTGAATCCCCGATGTTCGGATCCGTTGTATTGGAGACGACCAGCAATTTCAACCTCGGTATCACGTAATCAGGACGCTCGCTCTTAATGAATGCATCGAGTTCATCAAGTGGTTCTTCATCGGTCAGGATCATCTCGTAGATTTCATACTCCGCTTGTGTCAGACAGCTGTCCGCCGGTAATGCCACCTGTGTGCGTAATACCATAGGCACCACTGCTGCAATGACAATAGCGATCTGTATCAATCTGTGGTGAATCACTCTGTTCATGGCTCCTCCCTTGCCAAAGCGGGTTTCACAACCCTTATATCTTAGCAGACGGATTATTCCCTGATTTGCAGAAGGGGGGACCTGCGCATTGCCATCACAAATGTCTTGAAAAAGGTATGAATGAAACATAACTTCTATCGAACCGTATGCACGTAATGAGAAGAAGGGAACTTGATGCACGAAAAGACACCACCAGCCAGCGGAGTCGTGGCACCCGTTGGACAGGCAGAGCGGATTGCTTCAGTCGACGTCCTGCGAGGAGTCGCACTTCTCGGAATCCTGTTTATCAATATTGAGTTTTTTGCGCTACCGGCTGCGATGTATTTCAATCCCAGTTTGTCCGGAGGATTCACCGGTATTAACCTGTATGAATGGTTATTCGCATCGACCTTTTTCCTGAACAAGATGATGGCGATCTTTTCGATGCTCTTTGGAGCCGGTATTGTGCTACTGTATGAGCGGTTCGAGGCTCGAGGTGTGCCACTCGGTGGAGTGTACTACAGACGAGTGCTCTGGCTGCTGCTGTTCGGACTGATACACAGCTACTTAATCTGGTACGGCGACATCCTGGTCACCTATGCGATCTGTGGTTTGTTGTTATTCCTCTTCCGGCGTAAGTCTGCGAGATTTCTGATGATACTTGGAATTGTAACGTTGCTCTTTGGCTTGCTTATTCAGTTTGGCTCCGGCTTTCAATTCAAGATGCTGAGGAGCGCATCGGAGCAGGTTGAGGTCGCTCGCGCTGAGGGTAAGGCAGTGGCTTCGTATCAGGAGGCGATGGCGGAAGCCTGGAGTGAAATCGAGTCGATGTTCAAAGTGACGGACGAGGAAATCGCGGCAGAAACTGAGGCATATCGCGGCGGATATTCGGAGAATCTCGCTCAGCGAGTGCCCGAGACAATCATGATGCAGACGCAGGCATTGGCATTTGTGATGTTTTGGCGTGTTGCAGGACTCATGCTTCTCGGGATGTCTCTGATGAAGCTGCGAGTGTTCTCTGCCGGAAGGTCAATGCGATTCTATGTGGGAATGGCTGTCATCGGTTATGCCATTGGGCTGCCACTGACCATATTCGGCACCAATTCGATGATCGCTCATGAGTTTGATATTGTCCATCGATTCATGATCGGAAATCAGCTCAACGGCATCGGTAGCGTGCTGGTGGCGCTCGGACATGCCGGTGTAGTTCTTGCTATTTGCAAATCGGGTACACTGTCGGGATTGCGCCGCCTGCTTGCTGGTGTTGGGCAGATGGCACTGACAAACTACCTGATGCAGAGTCTCATTTGCACTGCGATTTTCTACGGATTTGGCTTCGGCCTTTTCGGACGGTTTGAGCGTTTCGAGTTACTCGGATTCGTGCTCGCAGTGTGGCTACTCCAGCTGGTACTCAGTCGCTGGTGGATGAACCGGTTCAGGTTTGGTCCGGCTGAGTGGGCATGGAGATCGGTGGTCTACTGGCACAGGCAGCCTATGCGAATCGCTGATTCTAACCGTGCCGCACCCTCAGGAAGTTGATCCTGAGGGCACAAGGGTTACTAAAATGACCAATTCACGATCGGGAATACCGGGAACGCGCCATTCTGTCTGATAATGTTTACGATACCGATCTGCAGACCCCGCATTGTTCCGGCATAGTTTACCACCCCGAGCTGGAATCCGCTTGCCGATCTGGCATGGTTTACAATGCCCCACTGGAATCCCTCGAAATGACCCTGTACGATGTTGACACCGTTATCCTGCCATCCGACGAAGTCATTCTCCACCAATCCGACGACCCCATACTGTAGCCCTTTGGATACGCCGGTTGTTGTGTGGTTCACAAGCCCAATATCCAGGCCCATTACGGACACACTTCGGCCGTATATGAAGTTGAGCCTAAGGCCTTTTATCGGGTTATCTTCCGGGAATATCTGAACCGGCGTGAAGAGGGAAATTTGAATCGGCTTGTCCTGGGCAAATATCGACGCAGGAACGAGAAAGAGAGTGACGATGGCGAAGCCCAATAGAATAACGCACCGCTTTGGCATTCTGTCCTCCGATCAAGTGTTCAAAGAGGTTAGATAGATTCTTTGGGAAAGAGGATGCGCGGTATCCCAATTGGGGTCAACTAAAACTTGGATGATGTCTGAGGGGATTCTATTCGTCTATCTGATGATGGGGGAGGGCCGCGAGGACTTGAGACTGCTCATTCGTGCAATCTCCGCCTCTGCCTTTGAACGGTTCTCGAAGTCACGGACGATGCCCTGAATGAGCTTCTCTTCGCCGACCTCGAACATGCTCGCCGAGACAACAGCATGAATAACATCACCGTTTTTCTTTCTGAAAGGGATATGGAAATTCAT
Organism: Candidatus Zixiibacteriota bacterium; assembly: GCA_018820315.1. Classification (NCBI taxonomy): domain Bacteria; kingdom Pseudomonadati; phylum Candidatus Zixiibacteriota; species Candidatus Zixiibacteriota bacterium. The sequence continues at coordinate 12,479 of JAHJOQ010000138.1, forward strand.
GTGCCCGCTTGCGCTGATCATTTCAATTGCTCTGCGGGATTGAGCAAGCGCCTCTGCCGGATGAAGATCTGTTGCCTTGAGACGTAATATCTCAGCCTTCTCAAATCCGAACAGTTGCAGTGCTTTGGCGTTCGCGTCGACAATCTGGCCGTTGTACGTATAAACAATGATTGCATCATTGGAGTGCTGGAAAAGCTTCCTATATCTGTGCCGATTCTGATGAAGTGCTTTCTCTGTATTTCGGATCTGGGTTACATCTCTGAAACTCCACACGCGACCCGAGAGCTTTCCGTCTTTGATCAGGGGTCTCGATATCCGCTCGAAGCAGCGACCATCCTTGAACATCAAAGTGTCAAAATCCTCAGCTTCGGATTTGTAGAGCTCCTTCACTCTTGCGAGGAATGCGTTCGGATCAGCCAGTTGATCCAAAACGTAATTCAGCAGTCTCTCATCGTCGCGGGCAGCGATCAATTCCGGAGGAACCCGCCACATTTCAGCGAATCTCTGGTTTGCAAGAGTAACGTTGCCGCTCTCGTTGACTACAAGTATTCCCTCGCCGACGGACTCCAGTATTGCGCTGAGAAGTGGCTGCTGTATGTTAGATGTGTCAGGCAATTTGCAACCCATATATCTGATTAGTTGATCTCATGTCAGCAGACGCTTGAGTGTCCGATTCATCTCTAACAGTATCGGATAATTTGGGGATTGGTTTAGCGATATATGCTGCAGTTCCGGTGTGTCACACCGACTTGCGGCAGCTCCCGAACTAATCATGATCGACTTAGACGGGCTATGAGAGGCTATTTGTAATGTTATCAGGTAGCTTTCGGGGTTTCAGGATTGCTGCTGGGCTGTGCATGTGAGCGGTTTATGGCAACACAATCAAGGCATAAGAACGGGCCGCCTCAGAAGAGGTAGCCCGTATTGAATTCCCCATCAGGGACTCAGTTATCAGGTTTCGGAAGGAGGACTCTTCTTAGCGCTCTTCGCGGTTGGACAGCACTTAGCCTTGTCCTTGCATGCCTCCGCCTTGCCTGCGCAATTGGCTTTGTCCTTGCAGGCATCAGCCTTTCCGGCGCAACCAGCTCCGGGTTTGCACTTGCCTGAGCCACCGCATTTGGCTTTGTCTGCACTTGGACAGCAGCCTGAGGATGGTTGATGGCTTGGGCAGCATGCCTTGCTGTCAGAAATCTTGCCGGATTTATCCGCAGATTTGGTGGCAGGCTTAGCGGGCGTCTGCTCTGCCATGAGTGCGGAAGCGCTCATTAGAGCCAGAATGAGTCCGGCCAGAAGAAACGTAAGTACTGGGTGGTGTTTCATATAGATACTCCTGGGCTATTGAGATGTAGACTCTTCCATAACTGTGAATTGTGCCAGGGCCACGCGATTTCGTGGCTGATGCATCTTCTCATAGTCTGAGTATAGTGGTAGCGATAGATGTATGAATGAATTGTGGCTGTGAGTAAGTTCGCTCTGTATCGCCCTCTGATTCGGTCTTCAGACTGTGCCTCGTCTCCGATATGCGGGAAGGAATCTGCTGGTGAAGATATCTCCGCTCCTCCAGAACGAGGTTCAACTGCGGTGGCATCCGCTTGCAGGTGCATGTTCGTGTCCACGAGTAGGGAAGAAGAGCATACTTCATGCAGACAGGTCTCATCGTCTCCTGTTTCGGGGAACACCGGATTTCTTCGCAGTTACGCTGAGATGGGCAACTGGATCTGCACTCGATTCTGGTTGGCCGCACCTCAGAATTCTTGCTTCTGCTGCCACAGGCCGAAACGCAGAAGAGACACAGGAAGTGCTCCAGTATCAGAACTGCAAGAAATGAGATTAGGGTCGCGGCGATAGTGATGCGTTTCATTTAACCTCTTCTGAAGCTACATTGTATACCCTTGACTTCGGCGGTGGTTCCATGAGCAGTCGTTGATTCCAACCCGGAAAGCTGATATACGGCCGATGCGATTGGCAATGGTGCGGCAGTCGCACCGGCCATTCAGACTGCTACTCGGGCCTTTTAACGTCCTGCCCGGGATCGACTTCGGCAGCCTTCACTGCAGTGAGCTGCCCTTGGGACACCAAATCTGCTCATCACATTCTCCTTCCGTATAGTTCGCCTTCTGTCGGCACACTCGATAATGCCGTTCTTATAATGCTCACTTCTTCTCGTCCGCCGGTCCGCAGCAACCGGATTCCGACTCTTTCGGTGCACATACCATCGGCATGCAGCAGCACTTGTACATTTCCTTCAGGCTCTTGCCTGTCACCTCTATCCGGATACCGTTGTCCGTTTCGGTGAATTTCACCTGTCCGAGCTCTTTCTCCACTTCAATCACCTCCTTCCGTTGTTTAGTATCTGCACATACTCATATGCACATATCCAGATAAATGTTTCAAAAAAAACACTTGGGACTCATTGTTTTTCTTTCTTCTTGGATTGCCCAGTTTTTATGCGGATTTCCAGGCAGTCACAGAAGCCCCTACAGCAGCCCTCGACAGAAGCCTTGTTGATACTATAGTAGACATTCTGACCGTCGCGGCGGTCGTGTACTACATCAGCGTCCCTCAGGATTCCCAGATGTCTGCTGATGGTTGGCTGGGACAGCCCGATGTTAGCCACTATCTCGCTGACGGTCATCTCCTTAGATGAAAGGAGTGCCAGGATTCGGAGTCGAGTCGGGTCTCCAAACGCCTTGAAGTATTTGCTGTATGCTCTTTCGTTGATCATATCACTACTATATCAGTGGAACGATGCCTTAGGTCTGTACAAGTATAATCATATGTGTATGGGCAAATGTCCCACTTGTCAACCTATTTATACACTGATTACGCGTGGTTGCACCATTTTCGTGGAAATCTAAGGAGATGTCAGCACCGTGCTGCCTCCGACGGCGGCTATCCTCTCTGTCGAACCCCAAACGCCGTAAAGGTCTGTGAGGACACCAGATTCCCGACGCGTCCAGGTATCTCCATCGGGGGAAGTGAATATGTTTCCGAAGTGTCCCACAGCGACGAATTGAGAGCCGGTCCACTCGATAGCGCGGCTTTGGTGATTTTGAGAGAGGACTCGACTGTTCCATTGGAGCCCATCCGATGAGAATAGCAGCTCTGAAGGATCAAAGCCGATCGCGATTGCCACATCGCCAGACCAGGCGACATCCTCATAGTGAGCTGCGCTGGCCGTAGTCGTGTGCTTCAAAACCCAATCCTGGCCAGTCTCCGATGTCCAGATTGCATATACTAAACCCGGTACCTGAAACCCTGATGCGATGAATCGATCCCCTGTCCACACAACGCTACTCATACTGCCAACCTGTTCGATAGATTCAGAGTCCCATGTTATCGCGTCTGCAGAAGTTCGCACATCTGCGAGCATCGACCCATCGGTAACATAATGCCCACCTACGGCAACATACATATCTCCGGTGAAGACGACGGCATTCATGGAGCGTGCAACATGACCGGTACGCCGTACAGTCCACTCGATGCCATCGGGGGATGTCATAATGAATTCCGCATCTCCAACCGCAACGAAGATAGTATCAGCCCATATTATTTTGTGGAGATCACCGACAGCAGGCGTTTCAATGACCTGCCATGAATCTCCGTCAGTTGATCTCACGACCTGGCCGCTTATCCCGACAGCCACGAACGCACTGCCTGAGTACGCGATATCACAGAGAGACTTGCTCAGTATCAGTTGGTGCTCCGTCCACGAGACTCCGGGCGATGCATGCCCAGTGGTGAATGTCCACTGATACTCTTCGCTCGGCCGATTGCCGGCTTCATCCTGTATGGTTGAAGACACGGTGGCCGTATACGTGGTGTTGTGACGCAATTCTTCCGATGGTGTGAACACAATCGTATCTTGCAGACAGATGGAGATGCCGACTGCCGTTGGATTGAGATAAATTACGCTCGTGCCGATCGATGAACATACTATAGGTTCTGACAATACGACGACAAGCGAGTCAGCAACTGACACGGCTGTTTGCCCATTTTCCGGATATGTCGATAGCACTTCAGGCGGGGTGTTGTCTGTCGGTGGGGAGACGGGCTCTTTCTTCTTGCTGCAAGCAAGTATTAGCAGGATTATTGTGAACAATAGAATGAGACTACGACTGATTCTTTGTGACATGCGGCAACCCCGGCAAATCGTGTGTTTGTGAATCCACAAAGTACGCATGCGGGTTCATGTTGTCAACCTCAAACGAGAGATGAGATTGGGCTATGAGTTCACGGCTCTCACTCTCTATCATGAGTCTTTTTCATCGATCAGGCAACCAGAGCTTTTTGATTGACTTTCCACAGCTCATTCTCAATCTTATTTGCGATTGACCGCGGACGGACAATTGAGTCCATTTACGATATGGGGCTAGATTCAGGAACTCAGAATGTCGGAGGAGAAATCCAGACCGAACGAACAGCAGGCGCCATATCCGAAGGAGACAGCTGTTGAATCCGAACAGAAGATGAGCGAATCGACATCACAACAGGAAGGGGACAAGAGCATCAGGCCGGAGCCCGTTAGCTTTGGCCTGGGAGCGACAGATCCGAAGGTGACAAGCAAGGAGAGTCGCGCACAGGAGGATGAAGCTGCTGCTGCGTCATCTTCTCAAAAGGAGCAGAACGCGTCTGCCAGTTCAGGGACGCCATTCATTCTCAATGTGAGCGACCCGAATCGAACCTACACCCTGTCAGCATCGACAGACAAAGCCGCTGATCGTGACACTCTGGGACGAGAAGTCTATGCACAGGCTTTGGCGCGGCTGATCTCATTTGCGGATACGCAAACCCCAATAACAATTGGCCTGTATGCCTCATGGGGACAGGGCAAATCGACACTGATGAATCTGGTGCGGAAGAACGTGACGCTCCTGAATGAATCACCCAGAGAACAGTATAGGAACACGTACACAGTGTGGTTCAATGCCTGGGAGTACGACGATCAGGAGAAGGTCTGGGCCGGATTGCTTAACAAGATAGTCGAAGAGTATGAACATCAGTACAATTGGTTCAAAATCTGGATCGATAATGCTGCACACAAGATCTTCAGACGAGGCGGATGGAGGAAACTTATCCCTCAAGTCTTGCTTGCTTATTTTGCGGTTCTGGTGGTAGCTGTAGCTCTCGCCGTGCCCCAACTGAGAGAGTACGCCGAATTCACGACCACTGGTGGCTTTATCGGAATCGTTGCAGCGATATATGGCATGTATAAGAAGCTGCGAACTCCTATCGGCGGAGGATTTGACGAGTACTTCAATCTGCCGAACTATGAGCATCAGCTCGGTGTCCGGGACGAAATTCAGCGCGATCTGAAGTTTGTACTTGATCGGCTGTTGGAGAGGCAGGATGCTCCTGCTGGCAGCGGAGGGGAACCAGTGAGACAACACCGGCTGCTGCTGCTTATCGATGATCTCGATCGTTGCTCGCCGGAGAAGATTGTCAGCGTACTGGAAGCTTTGCATCTTTTCCTGAGCACGTCCGGAGTAGCTGCAATCCTCGGGATGGATTCTCGCACTGTAGCTATGGCAGTTGCGAAGAGTTACGAACACCATTTCAAACGGGATGCATTGGAGGACGACAAGCTGCACTTCGGACTGGAGTACTTACAGAAGATAGTCCAGATACCTTTCTGTATTCCGGAGACAAGAGACTTAACGCAGTATCTCGATGGTCTTATATCCTCTGAGGAGATGCCTGCGGCGCAAGAAGATCGTCCGATCGCAGCCGGTACAAAGGATTCAAAAGATCAGGCTATCGAGTTCGATGAGCGAGATAAGGCCGCCTTTAAGGCTTTGGCTGAGTACCTGGATCCCAATCCGCGGATGGTCAAGCGCCTGATAAATATCTTCAGGATGTGCAAATATATCATGGCGGAGTGGGCGAAGGTCGACAATTCCTGGACGGACTATTCTCCGGCTGTGCTACTGAAGTGGATGACGGTGTGCATGGTATGGCCGAAGGAAGCGGCAATAATCCGACCCCACACTGATGGTGTCGGGTCGAAGTTCCCTGAAGATCATGTGTATTCCATATTCGAGAAGGATAATAATGCAGAATCAGATAAATATCTCCAAAAGGATGTACTCTTGAGTGCTTTGCTTCGGGCATGTGATCAGGAACTGACATTTGGAGACGTGAAGAAATACTCACAGTTATCGGACATGTTCTTCATAGAGTCCAGGCTGCGTCGGAATAGCGAAGACAAAGCAAAGTGATTGCCATCCAAATTCACAATATATTGATCCCGTATTCCATTTGACGAAACCTTTAGTTATGCGTTTCGTAGAGTACGTTGTGTGGCGTTCGCCACACAGGCAACCATGACTCACGATTGGCTGGAGGTTCCCCTTAGCCAACAGGGTCCCACCGCACTGTCTTCGTTGAGATGAAACTGAAATGCATAGGGAGGATTCATGCATCACCACACAAAACAACTGATCTGCGCTTTATTGCTGCTTGTCGTAGCAGGGGGAGCTTCGGCAGCAACTGATTACTCGAAAGCGATCGTACTCGACATTCCGGACGAAGTCGCGCTGCAACAATTCGGAGTGATTCCGGGGATGGAACTCTCCACGCTGGATATGATAGATATGGCTGCGAGGGCATTCGATGGCGATACTCTGAAGCTTCTGGTCATACTGGTCGACTGGAGCAACCGGCCTCACACGTACCCGAAAGAGGTTTTCGACAGCCTGATATTCTCGCGCAATGTCTATCCCGGTGGTTCGGTAGCCGACTATTACCATGAAAATTCTTACGGCCAGCTGATTATTACCGGAGAGGTCAGGAACTGGTATATGGCTGGCGGCTACGCCGGTTTCTATCAGTTCGAGAATCTCTTTGACTGGCTCGACGCACAGATAGACTACACGCAGTTTGACGGTAATCACGACGGCATAGTGGACGCCGTCGCGTTCATCCGGGCCGGCACGGGGCAGGAGGAGACAGGCTATGAGATGGATATCTGGTCATACGCGATGATTTACGGTCCCGGAGGGGAACTCGGTCCATGGGATGGGATGCTTGTCGGCCAGTGGTTCACATCTCCGGAGGAGCGCCCACTTCGTTCTGCCACGTGCCCATCATATATACTGCCAACAGATACTCTAAGTCGCATCGGTGTGCTCTGTCATGAGCTGTGCCACGATCTTGGCATGCCGGATATGTACGACTATGACGAGAAACTAAATGTGAGTACTTTCAGCACGCCGAATGATGACAACGACCATCCGCTTGTCGACTGGTGCCTCATGGGTTACGGTGGATATGGACTGCTAGCTTTCGGGTACTCATCGCCGGCACACCTCTGCGGATGGCAGAAACTCAAACTCGGTTGGAACGAGCCTGTTTACTTAGGGCAGGGCACGTATGATGATCTGGTCATCAACAGCATCGAGACGACGAATGATTCATCGCTTTACATAATACCCATAAACCCGTCGGACGGTGAATATTTCCTGCTGGAGTACCGGAATCCACGATCTTCAGCCCTATTCGACAAGTTCGATTCCGATTTCAGCGCCTATCTATGCCCTGATGTCACATTTGGCAATGACACGCTTGATGGTGGGCTGCTGGTTCTGCACGTTCATGACTCAGTGAGTCCGCCGTGGAACTGGTGGCGGATCAACGGGGGCGTTCCACAATGGGATCACTATACCGTGGCGGCCGAAGACATGGGGTACAATCCATCGATGGACGCATGGAGCAATCCCGAAGGGCATGTCACCGACAGCGCTCAGTGGTGGTATCCATACGAGACGCGGCGTGCAGCTACTATGAACCCTGATGTTGCCGGTCAGGAGGAGTTCGGTCCAATGACATACCCGTCAAGCGACAGCTATTCGGGGCCGACCGGAATCGTCATCAGAGTCGATTCGATAGTTGGCGAGAAGCTGTATGCATATATATACAACCCCAATCAATTCGATCAGGACGCCGATGGTATCGAGGATATGATCGACAATTGCGCGGCGTCATATAACCCCGATCAGGAGGATTCCGACGGTGATATGGCCGGCGATTCCTGCGACAATTGCATGTACGTATACAACGAAGATCAATTGGATCTGGATGATGATTCAGTGGGCGACATATGCGACAACTGCCCGACGGATGCAAACACAGATCAATTGAACAGCGACGAAGATGCATACGGTGATGCCTGCGACAACTGTCCCGACGATGACAACCAGGGACAGGAGGACGCAGATGGCGACAATGTCGGCGATCTCTGTGATAACTGCATGAGCACACCGAACTCGTTGCAGGAAGATAACGACGGTGATGGACTTGGAAATGTATGCGACAATTGTCCGTACCATTACAATCCAGGTCAGGAAGATTCGAATGGTAACGACATCGGTGATGCGTGCGACTTCCTCTGCGGGGATACCGACGGCAGCGGTGCGGTTGATATTGACGATGTCGTGTATCTGATACAGTACATCTTTGCCGGCGGCCCAGCTCCCGACCCGGTCGCGAAGGGTGACGTAGATTGTTCAGGCGGAGTCGACATTGATGATGTTGTTTATCTGATTGGCTATATTTTCGCAGGTGGTCCAGCACCCTGTGCCAATTGCTCGTAATGGGGCACAGGTAACCAAACGCGCTTTCGAAGCCCGCCTCGATGGAGGCGGGCTTTCTGATGCGGTTCGTTTGAGAGCATGGGCGAAGCTGAGATAAACCGTTCATGAGCTTCCAGAATGTCACTCTTTTCAGTCCCTCTTTGACGCCAATTGCCTTGCTAATATGATTCTGTTATATATATTGGGGCGGGAGGTAGGTCTTATGATTATCACAGTTGACGATCTTCACGAAACAGTCATAAAAGAATGGCCGTTTTCGGTCAAAGCTGTTGGCCTTGAAGCGAACATAATCAGAGAAATCCTCAAGGTCTCGTCCAAACCGGGATTGATCAACTTCGCGGGAGGCCTTCCTGCCCCCGAGTTGTTTCCTCAGGCTGATCTGAAATCCGCTGCTGTTCGCGGATTGGAGAAATATGGTCCCGCAATGCTGCAGTACAGTCTCAGTCAGGGTGTGACCGAGCTTCGGGAGCAGATTGCCGCACGACTATCTGAGCAGATCGGTATGGAGTTCACATCCAACATAATCCAGATAACATCTGGCTCTCAGCAGGGTCTCGATCTCGTTGGTAGAGCTTTTTTGAATCCGGGAGACTATGTTCTAACAGAACGTCCGACTTATCTTGGAGCGCTTCAGGCTTTCAATCTGAGTCAGGCGAAATATTGCACTGCTCGGCTTGAAGAAGATGGGATGAATATTCAGGAGGCCGAGGAGCAGATCAAGAAGTACAATCCGAAATTGATTTATGTCGTTCCAAATTTCCAGAATCCAGCCGGATTGACTACATCCACGGAGAAGCGCCAGGCGATTGTCGATCTGTCGAAGAAATATCAGGTTCCGATCATTGATGACAATCCATATGGAGAGCTCCGGTACAGGGGTGAGCGTCAGAAGTCATTCAAAGAACTCGGAGGTAACGCCGTCATCCAGCTTGGCACATTCTCCAAAATAGTCGCGCCAGGTCTCCGTATTGGATTTCTCGCGGCATGTCCCGAGGTTATGCAGACTATTGAAAGGATCAAGCAGTCATCAGATTTGCACGCGAATACATTCGCACAGTATATGATTGTCGAGTATATCCAGTCCGGAAGGCTAGATGGGTATCATATTCCTCTTCTAATAGAAGAGTACGGTAAGCGCAGAGACACTATGATCAAAGCGATGGAGCGCGAGTTCCCGTCGAGCGTGACATTTACGCAGCCCGATGGCGGCCTGTTTTTATGGGTGACTCTGCCTGAGCATGTCTCTGTTTCCAGCATGCTTAATAAGGCAGTTGAGGCAGGCGTCGCGTTTGTGCCGGGCAAGCCGTTCTATCCGCACGGTGATACCGACCATCATCTCAGACTGAATTTCTGCAATGCGACCCAGGATCGGATCAAAGAAGGAATTAAACGCCTCGCGGTAGTGTTTCACGATACACTCTGAGTTCACGGGGCGAACGGAAAGAGAGCGAGATGGCATCGGCTGTCTCGCTTTTTTATTGTATTCGGGGGATTGGATGCTTAATATCCAGTTCGAGGATATTTTATGGCAAGTCTTGACTTCACGAAGATGCACGGTCTCGGAAACGACTTTATAATAATCGACGGAATAGGCAAAAAGATATCATCGCGACCGTGGAGCAAACTGACCGTCCAGCTGTGCGACAGATTTACCGGTGTCGGTGGCGACGGCGTCATACTCGCTCTACCGTCGCGACGGGCCGACGCCAGGATGCGGATTTTCAACTCCGATGGTTCAGAGTCCGAAATGTGTGGCAATGGCCTGCGCTGCATGATTCGATTGATATATGATCGAGGCTATCTGAAGACGAGGCAGTGCAGCATTGAGACGATGAAGCGGAACATAGCTGCCCAAATAGTATTTGCAAGCAAGAAGAACTTTCTGGTGAGATATTGCGTTGGGGAGCCTGAATTCGTTGCTGACAGGATTCCAATGAATGTCAATCAGGAATACTTCATCAATGGAAAGATCAAGATAAACCGCAAGAACTATGTGGTTACATCACTTTCTGTGGGGAATCCGCATACGGTTGTATTCGTGGACGATCTATCATTTGACTGGAGGACAATCGGGGCTGAGATAGAGGTGCATCCGATGTTCCCGAATCGAACTAATGTCGAGTTCGCGATGCCCGCCACTAAGAGCAGAATCCTGCTCAAGAGCTGGGAGCGCGGTGCCGGACCAACTCACGCATCCGGAACCGGTGCCTGCGCTGCTGTCGCCGCCGGCGTTCTGGTGGGGCTACTTAAACGCGAAGTTGAGGTCGTCTGTGATTTGGGAAGCTTAATCGTGGAATGGCCGCAGAGCGACGGCAGCATATATCAGACTGGTTCCGCGGATTACAGTTTCACTGGAATAGCATAGGATCCTGTCCAACCTACCATGCCCAGGAGCATCATCGATTTTGTAGTTGATTACTACCGGCATTTACGAATTATCTCCCGCAATGCTGCACTATTCCTTCTCGGATCATTCTTCATCAACATGCTGTTCTCGGTTTTCTATCTGATATTTAATCTCTACCTGCGCGAGCTGGGATTTTCGGAGAGTGTGATCGGCCGGATTCTCTCAGCGACTGCCATCGGCTCTATGGTGGCGGCGATTCCGGCGGCGATACTGATATCGAAATATACAATCAAGCGCATGCTGTTGGCTTCGACAGTTGTTCTCGCCGCATCGTTCTATCTGATGGTAACATTAACTTCGACGGTTTCGATAATGGCCGCAGCCTTTCTTATGGGTGCGTTTATGTCATTCTCGCGGGTGGCGTCGGCGCCATTAATAATGAGAAACAGCACGCAGAAAGAGCGGACGTATGTCTTCAGTCTCAATTTCGCTAATTGGATGTTTGCCGGCATAATCGGGAGTTTCGCGGGCGGATATGCTCAAAAATGGTATTCGGTCACGTACGGCGCCGGACCCGGATCGTATAGATTCGTTCTCTATTGCGGCATCGCGATTTGCCTTCTGGCGCTGATACCTTATGCGATGATGAAGGCGAGACCTCCGGCCAAGGAAGAGCGTAAGTTTGTCCTGGATCGTCGGCTCCTCAAAGAGAAAGGCGGTCTGCTATTCAAGTTGTCATTCCCGTTTTTCCTTGTCGGAGCTGGTGCGGGGCTGATTATACCGTTTCTGAATCTATATTTCAGGGACGTCTTCGATATGTCGACCGAGACGATCGGGACTTACTACGCAATCGTGCAAGCGACCATGATTATCGGTGTGATGGCAGGCCCGGTGCTGTCGAAGCGTTTTGGCATGGTGCGGACGCTGGTTGTATCTGAACTGGCTTCAATTCCTTTCATGCTGATAATGGCATTCTCCGGAAATACGCAGCTCGTGGTCATCTCATTCTTGTGCAGGGGCGCTCTGATGAACATGGGGCAGCCAATCGGCACCAATTTCACTATGGAGATGGTCTCGGAGGATGTACATGCGCTTGCCAACAGCTTCGGCATGCTGGCATGGACATCGTCGTGGGCAGTCTCGACTCAGCTCGGCGGCTGGGTGATAGAAGGTTATGGGTATACTCCGTCATTCATCATCACAATCTGTTTCTATCTCGCGTCGGCAGCTCTCTACTATCACTATTTCGCGAATTCGGAGTTGAAAGAGGGGCATTCCTACCGCATAATTACACCCAGTGGGGATGGATTTTAGTTGATTAATGGCACTGTCAGGCTATATTTGACGGCTGCAGTGCGTTTTCAAGGACCGTGCGATCGGACGGCCTCCGGCAATGCAAGCTTGATTTGACAATTGATCTAATCGGTGTTTTGTTAATGAGTGAAGACATATTCAAAGAAGAGATCAGCAAGCATATCGCCGATGCTCTCGGTGTCGCGGTGGCCGATATCTACGATCTGCTTGAACTGCCGCGCGACAGGAAGATGGGAGATCTCGCACTGCCCTGCTTCACGCTCGCGAAGCAGATGAAGCAATCTCCGCAGCAGATCGCGGCCCTTATTTCCGAGAAGCTCAGCAAGGTAGCCTGGCAGAAGATGTCGCATGCGTCAGCGATTGGCCCATTTGTAAATTTCTTCTACAAGACACCAGAGCTTGCAGCGCATATCGTAAAGAACATACGGGCCGTGGGTGCGGGTTTTGGCTTGGCTGATGAGGGACAACGGCAGAAGATATTAATCGATTTCTCATCTCCAAATATCGCAAAGCCGTTCGGAATTGGCCATCTGAGGTCGACTGTGATCGGCAACGCGCTGTATCATATCTTCGAGAAGCTCGGCTATGAATGCATCGGCATCAACCATCTGGGAGACTGGGGGACACAGTTCGGCAAGATGATCGTCGCATATCGTGAGTGGGGATCAGAGGAAATGCTCGAAGAAGATCCCGTTCATGCACTCTTCGATCTCTATACGAAATTCCATCGCGAAGCCAAATCGAGACCGGACCTCGACGAAGAAGCAAGGCGACAGTTCAGGCTGCTCGAGCATGGAGATGCTGAAGCGATCGAGCTGTGGGGACGTTTCAAGCGTTACTCGCTTGCCGAATTCAATCGCATCTACGATATGCTCGGAATCAAATTTGACTACTTCACCGGTGAAAGCTTCTACAATGACAAGATGGATGCTGTCCTTCGGATTCTTGATGACAAGCATCTTACGAAAATCTCTCAGGAGGCGTTGATCGTTGATCTCGAGGAGTACGACCTCGGCGCGTGCCTGCTCAAGAAAGGCGACGATGCTACTCTGTACGCGACTCGTGATCTCGCGGGGATATTGTTTCGCCATCAGGAGTTTGACTTCGTGCGCTGCCTGTACGTGGTCGGAGCGGCTCAATCGCTGCATTTCAAGCAGGTCTTCAAAGTGATAGAACTAATCGGCTATGACTATGCTGACAGGCTTGTCCATGTGCCGTTCGGGTGGGTGAGGTTTGAGGACAAGGCAATGTCCACCCGCGAAGGAAACATTATATTTCTCGAAGAAGTGATTGCACAATCGAGAGATCTTGCCAGAAATATCATATTGGAAAAGAATCCGGAGATCGAGGACATCGATGGGACCGCCGAGGCGATAGGTGTCGGTGCAGTCATTTTCGCGCAAACCTCTGTCCGCAGAATGAAAGATATTGACTTCAAATGGGAAACAGCACTCTCATTTGAGGGCGAAACCGGACCGTATCTTCAGTACACTCATGCGCGACTCTGTAGTCTGGGTAGGAAGTTCGGGAAGGACATTCCAGACTCCATCGACTTTGGATTGTTGAAAGAAGAGGAAGAGAAGCACGTATTGAGTTCACTTATGCAATATCCGGAAAGGATCAGACAGGCTGCGAGGGAGTACGAGCCGTTTGTGATTTCTTCATACCTGATCAGTCTTGCCCAGGAGTTCAACACGTACTATCAAAAGCATCGTGTCATTACCGACAATACTTCGCTTAGCGAAGCACGGATGACCCTGTGTGATTGTGTCAGAATCATTCTGGCCGATGGCCTACGAATTCTTGGGATAGTCCCATTGGAGAGAATGTAATCATGAGCAAGCATACAGATGAGATAACGCTGCCGGCATCCTCCGAACTCGCAGAAGAACTGATCTTCCTCGGATTGATGCAGGGCCGCGAGGTGATGTTGTCTGGTGCAGGGGACCTGCAGATTTCAGAAGACCTGATGAACTTCGCTGGCAGAATGGGATACTGCATAACATATTCAGACTGCAACATAGAGATGATATCCGCAGGTGAACGAAGAACTGACACCGAGACCTTACAGGTCGCCGACAAACGGGATTTTTTCAGGAAGATGCTCGTGCTTGCACGAAGCCAGAGCGACGCTCATCTCGCCGTGCCGAAAGATATCGATAGTGATTTTGAATCAGAACTCATTCTCTACAAGAGAATGGGTTTCGACTATGATCTCATCGAGCGCAATGGCAGCAGGCTCTGTGTGCCGACACGAACGGAGACTCCGAACATCAAGTATCGACTTCCTGCCAAGAGTTACCATCTTCTGGACTCGATAATCTGCGGAACGATCGCTTCCGGGTGCTCGGTAGAGCTGACCTCACCGGTCGAAGTCCATCCGACGCCAATCATGACTTTGCCGGATATCGGCATTGAACTACTGTTGCAGAAAGATGAGCAGGTAGAGGACGAACTGGCTCGTCGCCTGAAACGCCTGAGACCATCCGGCAAGAAGAAATTCAGATACACAGTGCAGAGACATGACATTACTGAGCCGTTGCGAGCGATTCTGCCGGGAGATCACCTTCCCGGGCTATTCGTTGTCGGAGTGGGATGCATCAGATCGGCTTCCGGCTTAATCGTCCGCGGATTTGCCAAATCTGAAACGATTAGTGCATTCTGCCGGATGTTAGGCAAGATGGGAGCCGGAATCACGCTAAGAGATAGTTCGGCCGAGGCATCCGGTGGCATGTGTGAAATTGCGCTTTCCACTTTAGATCTGACAGGGAAGCGATTCGGCGGAAGTGACATCAGATCGTGCCCGGAGTCATTCGCAGTTTTGGCGACCCTCGGCATGCTCGCTGCAGGCAAGACTGTCATCCGCGATCTCCCCTTCGGATCGAATCTGTGGCGGAGACGTGTTGGGTTCGTCAGGGATGTGCTGGAACAATGCGGAGCTCGAATCGGAGAAGTCGAAGATGGCCTGGTTGTGGAGAAGGGGGTCGATTCGATGATGATGTCCTGGGTCGAAACGGTTGACCCGTATTGCGATCTATTTCAGCAGATGCTTTCAATAGCTCTCCCGCATCACTCCTCATATTGTGAACCATCGCATTTCAAGAACTCACAGCTCTTCCATCTGTACAACGTTCAGCCGGCTGAAACTGTACGCTGACACCTTGAAATCGGTACTTTAATCATGCCCGAGACTCCCGAAGAAATTCTAATCAAGGGAAGTGTCGAGAGAATCGATCTAACCTCCGGTGGTATCCTCGGAACTTTGATCAAACTGGCGTGGCCGGTTGTTGCTGCGATGTTTGTCCACACAGCCTTTCTGATCACAGACATGATCTGGCTTGGCAGGCTAGGCGCCTCAGAGATGGCGAGCGTCATCTCCAGCATGTTCTTCATCTGGATACTCTTCTCGATTGCAGAGATTGTGACAGCCGGTCTGGTTGCGATTGTCTCGAGGCATTACGGAGCGAAGGAATACGGGAAAGCATCATACGCTGCATCGCAAGCAATCGGCTATTCGGTAATGCTATCGATCATAATTACCGTGATTGGATACACCTTCGCACCGGAATTCCTGAGGTTTATGGGCACCGATGCGGATGTTACGGCCTTCGGAATCGACTACCTCCGGGTACGCTATCTGGGGACGATCTTTCTCTTTTGGTATGAAGCCGGTGCCTCCATATTCCGTGCGACTGGAGATACAAGACGACCGATGATCATATCTCTGGCTGCAGTAGTGGGAAATATCATACTCGATCCATGCTTCATCTTCGGGGTCGGCCCTATCCCCGCAATGGGGGTAAAGGGTGCCGCTATCGCGACAGTAGTATCGACGCTGCTTGCCGTAGTCGGTCTGCTGACATACATCCTGAACGGGAAGCTCACTATCGACTTGAGAATCAAAGATATTGTCAAGACAAACTCAAAATTGCTTTGGCAGATGGTCAGAATCGGCTTGCCACTGTCAGTGAACGGCGTTCTCTTCTCCGTGGTGTATGTCTTCATCACGAAGATCACAGCGTCATTCGGAACCGAAGCGATAGCTGCTCTCGGTGTCGGAAACAGATGCGAAGCATTGTCGTACATGATCTGTTTCGGTTTTTCCGTTGCTGTGTCGACCATGGTGGGGCAGAACCTCGGGGCGAAGAAGCCGGATCGCGCCGAACAGGCGGCGTGGATCGCTCTTGGGATCACCGGTGCAATCACAGCCGCTGTCTCGGCTCTGTTTCTGCTGATTCCGGGGCTTATTACAAAGGCATTCATAACGGATGCGAAAGTGATTGAAATATCGAAAGACTACCTCATGATACTCGCAATCTCGCAGGTCTTCATGGCTGCGGAGATTGTTCTGGAAGGCGCATTCTCAGGTTCAGGGAATACACTGCCGCCGATGATTGTCGGCATCCCCGGCTCGCTCATCCGCCTCCCGATTGCATATCTGCTCTGTTTCACGCTTGAGCTGGGGGTGAATGGTGTTTGGTGGGCGATTACTCTGACCACGGTTGTGAAGGGTATAATTCTTGTGATCTGGTTCAAGAGGGGTCATTGGAGATTGCAGGAAATAGAGTAACGCGTAGAGCCGAAATGAGTCTGCAAAAATATCTGGACAAAGATTCGAGTGTGGATATATTGATAGATTCGCTTCGAGTCGAAGGAACTGCCGCCTGTTTCGGCGTCGTGTTCGGGAGCGGCTGATAGATTTGATTTGAATCGACGATTTTCAAGGAGTGACAATTCAGTCAGCTAATGGAAGACCTCAAGAAATCATTCACTGACGGACGCCGTGATCCCTGGAATCTGATTTTCGGGATATTCGTGCTTTTAGTCTCGCTCATCGTTTATTTGATGACGGTGCAGCGCACGCTTTCATTCTGGGATTGCGGAGAATTCATTACATGTGCTCACATTCTGGGGATACCGCATCCTCCGGGAACTCCGCTATTTGTGCTGATCGGGCGCGTATTTGCACTTTTTCCGATCGGTGATGATCCCTCTTTCCGCATTAATATCATATCCTGCATCAACTCGGCGTTTGCTGCTATGTATGGGTACTTCGTGGCTGCCTGGCTCATCAAGAAATGGTTCGCATCGCCGAATCTCTCCGGATGGAGTCGTGTGACAGTTTACCTCGGTGGTGTCATTGGAGGACTACTGTTTGCATTTGGCCGCACAAATTGGGGCAATTCCGTCGAAGCGGAAGTCTACGGTACCTCGATGCTTTTCATGATGCTGACTATTTACCTGTTGCTGCTCTGGGTCGATCACCGCGAGGAGACGCATGGGGAGACTTATCTAGTCTTGATGGCCTATCTTTCTACGCTGGCGCTCGGTGTGCATATGACGTCCTATATCGTTGTTCCATTCGCATTCCTGCTGGTGATCGCTGTTGACGGTAAGTATCGTCGAAGCTGGCAGATCTGGGTGACATTCTTAATTCTGCTGCTCGTTATTCATCAGGTGCAGCCATTCATAGTAGCTTCTGCTGCATGGGCTGCGATTGCGTGTGCGGCTCACTGTTGGAAGCGAATATCTCAAGGCTGGATTTTCAGCCTGGCTCTTCCTGTTCTTGCTCTGGTGCTGTTCGTTTCTCAGGGAGCTCCGTTTGTTCCGGTATTCGTTCTGTCGTTTTGGGGATGGTCGCTTCTGACGTTGCTCTTCTTCCGCATCGATGCATCGAAACAATTCTGGAGAATCAGCTTCCTTGTGATAACGGCGGCGTTGTTGGGATACTCGGTTCAGATTTTCATACCGATCCGCGCGGCCCAGAAACCGATCATGAATATGAATAATCCCGATAACTGGGAGTCCTTCAAGGGATTTCTCGAACGAAGCCAGTATGGCACGGAAAGCATGATCACTCGGGCTCTTCACAGGCGGGGCGAGTGGATAAATCAATTCGGAAACCATCCTCGGATGGGATTCTGGGGATTCTTTAAAGAGCAGTATGGCCTTGTAGGCAAGCGTTTCCTGATACTGTTCTTCCTTGGACTCTATGGGATGTACTACACCACTCGAAAACACTGGAAGTCGGGGATATTCGTCTTTCTGATAACATTGGCAGGCACCGTCGGACTTGTGATCTACATGAACTTCGCCGACGGCACTCAGGAGAACACGCTGATCGGTGAGGGACATCTTGAAGTGCGAGACAGAGACTATTTCTGGACTCCGGGATTTGTCATGTTCGGATTGATGATTGGGCTTGGTGTGGCCGCATTTTTCGACATGATCAGGAATATTCTGATTATCGAAAAAGCCTCTCCAAGGATTCGAGACACAATCCTCGCAGTGCTCTGTCTATCATTCCTGCTGCCGGCATTTGCTCTTGCAAACAACTACTTCATCAATGACAGGTCTCGAAACTTCATCCCGTATGACTATGCCTGGAATATATTAGATTCTGCTCGACCGAATGCCGTTCTATTTACGAACGGTGATAACGACACATTCCCTGTCTGGTGTCTGCAATATGTGTATGGTATTCGACCGGACGTGAAAATCGCAAATCTGTCTCTGATCAACACAAACTGGTACATAAAGCAACTCAAGAATGAACTCGGTGTACCGATCAGATTAACCGATAGCCAGATTGACGGTCTCATGCACCGCAGGACGCAGGACGGCGGGCTTTACAGAGTCCAGGATCAAATGATCGCCGAAATAATCGACGACAACCAACGCGGCCATGAGCAGACCCCGGTTCAGTTTGCAGTGACCGTATCAACAAGAAACAAGAACTACAAGCTGCAAAGCCTCGATCCGTACATGCAGATGGAGGGTATGGCTCTGACAGTGTATTATCCGAATCGACAGCCAGATGCCATCGCTCTGGAAAAGACTCACGATATGTACTGGAATCAGTTCAAGTTCCGCGGAGTTACTGACACCACTCTTTACAAGGACGAGAACGCCGACCGTCTGGTGAATAACTACATCTCAGGGTTCCTTTTCATGGCTGACACATTGCAACGGGCAGGGCGTATTGACGAGGCTGCCAGCGAGATTCGCAAGGGGATAGGATTGGTTGGAGGTGGTCTGGAACCGTGGGCGTATCTTTGCCGGATGTACACGATGAATGGCCGACTCGACGATGCAATCAAAGTTCTTGATGAGGCGCCCGATGACCTGCCAAAGAGGACTTTGAAGCAGTTCATTGCTGCTGGTCTCAGCGACGCCGGACGTAAGGCGGAAGCACGTGCATACTTCGAAGATATTTACAGGAGCAACCCGGGATGGCGTGATGGTTTCAACGAGCTATTCCGGTTCTATTTTGACCAACAGATGCAGGCTGAGCTGGCCCGGCTGCTGTATGATTACACCAATGCAAATCCCGGTGATGCGCAGATTGCTGCTGCGTACCAGCAGCTGAAACAGGAAGTCCCTGAGCTATTCGTGCCGGAGAGCCTGGCCATAGGCATCGGGCAAACTGCAGTTGCCGTAGATGACACAGGTCGGCGCCTGAGAATCCTGCAGTTAGACTCCGCAGCCGCCATCGAGAATCTTCCTGACACCGGAGATGGAAAGTAAGTTGAGGATTCTTGCAGTCAATTGGCAGGATCCGAAAAATCCATTCGCAGGGGGTGCTGAAGTACATCTTTGGGAGAACCTTAAGAGATTTGCTGCAGATGGTCACAAGGTAACACTAGTATGTAGCCAATTCGATGGTGCATCCGAACAAGACTCTTATGACGGTGTCAGAGTGATTCGAAAGGGCGGGAGATTCTATTTCAATTTCGTGGCCCCTGGATTGATCCGAAAGGAACTGTCGCGAAACACTTATGACGTGATCGTCGAGGATATCAATAAGATTCCATTCTATACTCCGATATATACCGATCTGCCGATTCTGGCGGTGATACCGCATCTATTTGCCACAACTGTGTTCCGCGAAATCAATTTCGTGCTTGGCACCTACATCTATTTGGCTGAGCAGCCGATCAGGTACTTCTTCAGGAAGTATCCTTACTGTGTGATATCTGAATCGACCAAGAACGATCTGGTGAAGCGGGGGATGCCCGCGGACAACATAACCGTGGTCGAATGCGGAATCGATCATTCGTTCTACTGTCTGGATGCGGCAGTACAAAAGTATTCGAAGCCGACCGCTCTGTATCTCGGTAGAATAAAGAAGTACAAAGGTGTGCAGCACATCCTCACGGCCTGGCCTGGTGTGCTTGCGGATGTGCCGAATGCGAAGCTTCAAATTGTCGGAGATGGTGACTATCTGCCTGCTCTGAAGAAGCTTGCATCTGATCTGAAAGTGGCGGACTCTGTGGAATTCCCGGGGTTTGTGGGTGGGGAGTCGAAGATAGAGAGAATGCGGAGAGCCCATTGCGTGATATACCCATCTCTGAAAGAAGGTTGGGGGTTGACCAATATAGAGGCTAATGCTTGCGGGACTCTGGCGATAGCCGCTGATTCTCCAGGGCTGCGCGATTCTGTCTCTGACGGTGTTTCGGGTGCTCTCTTTCCATATGGCAATAAGCAGAAGCTGGTAGCGGCGGTACTGAGAGTGTTCAAAGATTCTGACTACAGGGAGAGGCTTCAGCGCGGTGCCGTTGAATGGGCTTCAAGATATGACTGGGACACTTCCGCTGGAAGGATGCTGTCTCTCTTGCAAAGTGTAATCAGAAAAGGGCGACCGAAGTAGATCTGTCAGGATTGCGGCGCATGAGATACAAGACTCGCAGAAGAATCCTCATTTATCTCGGATATATTATCTCGATTGTACTGGTGTATCTTGCGTTTCGTAAGGTGGAGTTTGCGGCTCTGTGGAATTCCATTTCAGAAGCGAATTACTGGTGGGTGGCTGTCAATATCGTGTTAGTGGTGGCGATGATGTGGTATCGTGCCTATCGCTGGAAATTCATGGTGGATCCGGTGAAGAAGATACCGATGAACAAGTTGTTTTCTTCCACCATGATCGGTTTTATGGCTTCAAATGTCCTGCCACTGCGGCTGGGCGAGTTTGTGCGCGCGTGGTCGCTCGGTCGTATCGCTGATGTATCCCGTTCGGCTGTTTTGGCAACGGTGGTTATCGAGCGCATATTTGATTCGTTTGCATTGCTCACTTTCTTGACAGCTATTCTTCTGTTCAAGAGACTTCCGCTGCCGGCGGAATTGCAGGACTTCGGCTATCTCTTCCTGCTTGCTAATGTTACTGCTCTCGCTGTTCTGATACTTCTCAGGACGAAACCTGAACCGACTCTCAAGGTGATCAAATCAGCTCTTGCCTTTCTGCCTTCCAGGATCAGTGGGAAACTGATGGAGATGTTCATTAAGTTCACCGAGGGGCTGGAAGTCATGGGCGACGTAAGAGTCATCTTGAAGATATCGTTCCAGTCCATAATCCTCTGGACAGTGACCGGACTATCTAATTATTTCATTTTTCTTGCATTTGGGCTGGGGCATCTTCCAATAGACGCTTCTTTTGTGGTTCTCGTTATCGTTTCGATAGGCATCATGATTCCGCAATCCCCGGGCTTCGTGGGAGGCTATCATCTCTGCGTCTGGTATGCTCTGAAACCGTATGGCGTTCAGCAGGATACGGCTATGGCAGTCGCAGTGGTCCTGCATGGGGCGCAATATATTGTCATTACGCTCGTCGGCTTCTACTATCTTCGTCGGGAACATCTCTCACTGCGCGAAGCCGAGGAGGCGTCAATAACCGAAAAGGAAGTGGCTCAGGAATGATCTCGCACAGAGATCGCTCCCAGCAAAGATTCCTTGACTTGAAGAAGTCTCGCCTCTAACTTAATTCAAACTATGGAGAGGAAGTTATGATATACGGCGTAATAATGGCAGGCGGCAAAGGCGAGAGATTTTGGCCTCTTTCGAGAGAAGCCCATCCAAAGCAGCTCCTGGCCATCACATCTGAGAGGACAATGCTGCAGGAGACCATCGATAGAGTAGTCGACTTCATACCGCTCCCGCGCATCAAGATCGTCACCGGGCAGAGCCTGCGCGACAAGATTCTCAGCACAATCGACTATCTGGGCGAAGATAATCTCATAACTGAACCTTTCGGGAAAAGCACCTGCATGACCATCGGCCTCGCGGCTGCGCATCTGTATCGTGAGGATCGAGAAGCCATCATGGTGGTGCTCTCGTGCGATCACGATATAAGGCCGGAGGAAGCGCTCATTGAGCTTCTGAAGGTTGGCTGTCGTGTAGCGTCGGATCAAGACTATCTCATCACAATAGGAATCACTCCTACCCGAGCTGAAACGGGATATGGGTATATCGAGCAGGCGGAAAGATACGATCGGTTCGGGGGAGTCTCCATTCACAAGATCAACAAGTTCACTGAGAAGCCTGACAGAATTGTTGCACAGCAGTATTACTATGACAGGAAGCACCTTTGGAATTCGGGCATGTTCATCTGGTCGGCAAAAGCAATACTCGATGCGATTCACAAGTTTCAGCCTGAGATGGCGAAACTGCTCGATGACTACTCGGAGGCAATCGGTACGGACAAGGAGTTAGATGCCAGGGTACATTGCTATCAGCATTGTCAGAAAATATCGATCGATGTTGCGATTCTGGAGAATGCTGAGAATGTGCTCGTGATTAAGGGCGATCTGATGTGGGATGACATCGGCAGTTGGCGCGCCTTAGAACGATTGAATATCATGAACTCCGATAATAATGTCCTGCATGGCAATGTTGAGGCGCTCGACACTTATGAAACGACAATCTACAACGATTCGGATGGCATCATCACGACTCTGGGCGTATCCGACCTCATAATAGTCCGATCCGGCGATATAGTCATGGTGACACACAAAACGAGGTCCGATGATATCTCGAAGTTGCTGGAGAAATTGCGGGAAGATGAAAGACGTGAGAAATATACATAAGGCTGAGATAGCATTTGCCGTGTTCATTCTGGCTGTCTATGCTCTAAGTTGCGGCAGTCTTGGGAGACGCAGAGATGGTGATGTAAAGCCTCAGCGCCCACACGTGGAAGAGCATTTCACAGCAATCGATCTTCCGGAGGACAGTTTCAGAGTGCCTGAACGTGTACCGGATGATGCGAGCGGGCGGATAAGCTCCGGAGGGATTGACTGGCAAACTCTGGATTCGCTGAAGCAGATGGACCCGACCGTCGATTCTGTTACTGCCGTATACCGGGTTCAGCTGTTCGCATCACAATATTTCACAGATGCCGGCTTCGAGAAGGAGATTGCGGAAGACACATTCAACGAACCGGTATACCTGCTCTATGATGTTCCTTACTACAAGGTTTTGATGGGAAATTGCACGAGCCGTGAAGTCGGGGAGAGGCTGCTGTCAAAGGCTCGCAGTCTGGGCTATGATAACGGTTGGCTGGTACAATTTCCTCCCGACTCGCTATACTACATGACAATCCTGCCCGAAAAAGCAACGGATGCAGCCGATACTACGGCTGCGAAGCCGGAGATTAACCGCTGATTACTGCCGGATTGATACTGTGACGATATTTACGCTTGATAGCAATACCGATATGAGGTTGCTGAAGGAAGAGGCACTTGACCAAATTATCGCTGGCAAGGTAATTCTCATTCCAACCGAGACGCAATACTGTCTCTGCTGCAACTCTGAAAAGGTCACAGCGATGAAAGCCCTGAATCGAATTAAGAAGCGTGACGGGTCGATTCCCACAGCGGTTTTTGTGAGAAACTGGGAGCATGCATCCGTCCTGGTCGAAAACGCTCCGTTAGGCATGCAGACATTTCTCAACCGCTTCTGGCCTGGTCCTCTGACATTAGTCGCAAAGACTGACCGGCCGGAATGGTATGGCGTTGTGAGCGAATCCGGGGATGTCGGGCTTAGATGCTCATCTCACCCGTTCCTAAGAGAACTTGTTTCGATGTCATTTCATTATCTAACTGCGACCAGCGCCAATGTGCATGGAATGGTGCCGTCAATCGATCCCGGAACGCTCACAAATTGGTTGGCGGGCGATATTGAACTCTTTATATTCGATCCGACAATAAAAAAGGACGCTGTTCCATCCACGGTTATCAGTATTGCCGAAAGAAAACTCCAGATACTCAGGGAGGGTGCGATCGAGTTTTCTGAAATCGAACGAGTATGGCGAAAGACAGTTGCCTGGAGAGTCGTATGAGCTATGTGATTATGTTCGTCTGCACCGGTAACACTTGCAGATCGCCGATGGCGCACGGAATTCTGCAGTCGATGATTGATAGCGATAATATCGAAGCTGCCGAAGTGATATCGACCGGCACCGGCACTCTTGATGGTTATCCGGTATCGCTCAATTCTACTGCCGCTGCGGCGAAAGATGGCGTCGACATATCGCATCATCATTCACTGGCACTGACACCGGAACTGATTGAGGGGTCCGATCTGATCCTTACCATGGCATATGAGCATCTGTTCGGGGTCATATCAATGTATCCAAAGGCTGATGGTAAGGTGTTCATGCTGAAGGCATTTCCTGACTCCGAACCTTCCCCGGAACTCTCTGTAGATGACCCGGTTGGGTCTGATTTTGAGATGTATCAGAAGACATACAGTGAAATCAAAGCGGAACTTGTGCGCATATGGCCCGCTATAAAGCAGAGGATTGATGAGAAACTTCGCTGAAATATCGCGCTGGGACAGAATAGTTTTCATCGGCTGCATTGTTGTGGCATGCCTGATCTATGCGACCTACCTCGAAGCACAGCAGAAAGAAGCGGAGCTTCTCGCGGATGTCGCCGACACTTGTCGGCCGCTCGATGTCGAATACGATTCGCTGCAGCCCGATTCGATTTTCCGCGATCTGTACCATGATTCATTCGGAGTTGGAGAACATCTAACATTCGAGCTCGGCTACGGGTTTCTCAAGGCGGGAACTTCGACTCTGCAGGTCGATTCGCTGTTCGAGCACAATGGCCGCCTTTGCTACATGATTAGCTCGAACGCGACGTCTTATAAGTTCTTCGATAGCTTCTACAAAGTCCGCGATCATGGCGAAACATGGGTGGACGCCTACGGATTGTTCACATGGCGATTCGAAAAGCACCTGCGCGAGGGGGGATTCAAGTCTGATGTTGTTCAGGTGTTCGATCAGTTTCGCGATATAGTCTACGAAGAAAATGACACGACGATGATCGAGACTTATGCGCAGGATGTTTTGTCGAGCCTCTACTATGTCCGCACACTTGATCTCCATGTTGGCGACACAATAGCTGTCCTCAATTATTCTGACCGTAAGTGTTACGATCTTGATGTGATCGTGCACAAGCGCGAGGAGATCGAAGTCGGTGCCGGCAAGTTCACATGCCTCAAGGTCGAGCCGCTGCTCAAGTCTGCCGGGTTGTTCAAGCATGAAGGCGAACTTGCGGTCTGGCTGACCGACGACAGGCTGAAGATGCCGGTCCTCATGAAATCGAAAGTACTCGTCGGCTCAATCACCGCCGAATTGATAGACTTCAGAATAGGCGAGCTGCTGGATTAGTTGTAGTTCAAAACCCCTGTGGTTTTGAGATCTCTTGGTCGTAGGGCAGCGATCCGAAGTCACGCCAAGCGTGACGGAGCGATCCTGCTTGTTTCTTTGTTGCGCAGAGATGGAGAATAGTCGTGTAGGGTGGAACATGTTCCACCAATTCTTCTGTAGCGCGTTTATGGATGTGGGCGGGATATTTCTCTTCGCAGTCATGACCGATTCTCCTCTGTGGGCAGGAGCCGAATATTCTGTCGAGGTGGCTGAAGATAGATTCGTGCGCGTAGGAACGATGAATATAGCGAAGGCGGTGGAACGCGTTCCACCCTACTTGTCTGCTCCCCGTCTTCACGGGGATGACAGGCCTTGGGCCTGTACACTGGATACCGATTTTCATCGGTAAGACGGAGTTGTGCGTTGTATAGGTATCTGAGGCTGCCAACCTGCCATATTTTGTTGACTAATCGCTTTCCTGACCCTATATACACCGCTATGAAAGTGGTTTTGCAGCGTGTTAACAGGGCATCGGTGACCGTTGACGATCGGGTCGTCGGGCAGATAGCCAAAGGGCTGTTGCTTCTGGTCGGTGCGGGGCACGATGACACCGAGGATGACGTACGATTCCTTGCCGACAAGTGCATGAATCTCAGGATATTCGAGGATGAGGAGGGGAAGATGAATCTCTCCTGTCTCAATCTCGAATATGACGTCCTCGTGGTCTCCCAATTCACTCTGCAGGCCGATTGCCGCAAAGGACGCCGCCCGAGTTTCACCGATGCTTTGGAGCCGGTGCAGGCTGAAAAACTGTGCGACCGATTTGTCGAACTCTGCAGGGCGGAGGGTGTTAAAGTCGAGACGGGCGTGTTTGGGGCTAAGATGAGTATCGATCTCGAGAACTGGGGGCCGGTTACTATCGTTTTGGACAGCAAGGAATGACTGATTTCACGATTACTTACTCTGACGAACTGATAAATCGAATAGCGTCACTTCTCGACAACAGGCCGGTCAGGCTGGCGTCGCGATCGCCGCGCCGTCGGGAAATCCTGAAACGGCTCGGAATCGAGTTCAGTCAGTTCACACCGAACAGTGAAGACGAATTCGAGCCGGATGTGCCGGAGAGTGATCCGGTTGCACGTTCTCTTGCGATGACAAAACACAAAGCCGCCGAGGGCTGCAAGGGGGTTAACAGCGGAATAGTGATTGCTGCGGATACAATTGTGGTGCTCGATTCCAGAGTCCTTTTCAAGCCTATCGATCGCGCTGATGCCATCTCTCATCTGAAGCGTCTTGCTGGAAAAGATCATTATGTCCATACGAGCATGGTAGTCAGAGATGTTGACCGTTCTTTGGAGGAATGCGGAACATCAGACAGCCGTGTGACATTCCGCGATGTTTCCGAAGCTGCGATACTCGACTATGTCGCAACGGGCGAGCCGGACGACAAGGCTGGAGCCTATGGAATACAGGGGATGGGAAAGTTTTTAGTTGATAAGTACACTGGTCATCTTGATAATATCATTGGGTTTCCGGCGTATTTATTCGTCGAATTACTGGAAGGACTGAAAAGGCATCAGGTCTGATTCATGATAGAGTTTGAAAATGATGGCGAAATGCTGACTGTCGGCAAACTGCTCAGGAATGAGCGCGAACGGCAGGAGATTTCGCTTGAGGACATCTCGGAACGCACGAAGATAAATGTGAAGTATCTGAAGGCTATCGAGGAGGACAGCAAGGAAGGCTTCCCCGGTGAGCTTTACTGCGAGCTATTTACGAAATCGTATGCCGAGGCGCTGGGCCTGGAGTATGCGAAAATAAGAGCCGGCACTTTTGCAGCCGGTGATACGAAGAATTCATCCGGAAAGAAATTTCGGAAGGCCGAGACTGCGGCTGCAGACAAAGCAAAGGACAAGAAACGTGCCGCATCAGATAAGCCGACCCGGGAGAAACCGAA
This sequence comes from Candidatus Zixiibacteriota bacterium, assembly GCA_018820315.1. Lineage (NCBI taxonomy): Bacteria > Pseudomonadati > Candidatus Zixiibacteriota > Candidatus Zixiibacteriota bacterium. The sequence continues at coordinate 40,114 of JAHJOQ010000138.1, forward strand.
GGGTCCCAAATTTCTTCCCGCAGACTCAGCCGATGATGGATCGGAAACTGCCGCGTCGGATAGTGCTGATGCAAATGGCGTCGAGGCGAATGCCGGAGCCGCAAAGAAGGACATCGTAAGGTACTTTATCATAATTGCCGCAATCGTGTTCAGCCTTCTCATGGTAGTTGTTTACATCAGCATATCGAGCGACAAGACTGAATCCGGTGCATCGGATAGCGAGCATTCCACAGACATGCCTGCAGCAATCCATGGGGACGATGCTGATGCGGGAATAGACATTGTGGATGATGGATTGCCTCCGAGCACTGATGATTCGTTCTACGTCGGTCCGGTACAGATGTATCCCGACAGTCTTGAGGTCACACTTATCTCGACTCAGGAGAGTTGGGCGAGCGTCATTGCTGACAGCAATATAGTGTTTTCGAGTTTCTTTCAGCCCGGAAAACAGAATCTTTTTCGTGCGGCGACAGAGCTCGACATAACTCTCGGCAGGTGGGAATTTATCACGGGCAAGATATACACCCACCCCATGAAACCAATTACTTCGTTTCATGAACAGGGGAGAAATTCTGTGAAGCTCCTCATCACCAAGGATAATTGGGAAGCGTTCATAGACTCGACGCAATTACATTATGATCAACGTTAAGACAGCACTTCAGAATTTCAAAGTCAGCCGAATGAAGCGAAGCGTTGTCGCATCCTTGATTGATGTCGGCAGCCAGATCAAGGCCGAGGGGCGCGTGCTTGTCTTGCTGCCGTTCGATAGTGCTATCCGCAGCGAGATTCTGAGGGATGCGTCTGTCTTTGCGACGGCATTTCCTGGGTGCGAAATCTGCCTCGTGTCGATGCCGGATGATGGTGTCAGGGATCTTGCTCGCAGGGAAGGATTCAGAAGTTTCGCTCCTCACCGGATGGAGATGCTGTGGTACGGTTTCCCGAACAAAAGCTTTTTCGACAGGATTCGAAATCTCAAGGGCGGATTAGTGATTGATCTCGACTTCAACAAGAGTCCGTTTAATGCTGCTATCAGCGCCGTTTCCGGAGCGCCGCTGAGAGTGGGGCTGTACGGCAACTGGGGACCTCCAATTCACAATCTCGAGGTCAAGTCACGAGAATCCGGCAATCAGATTGAAGACTTTCGATGCCTGCTAAATGTGCTCGCGTCAATACGAACAAGAGTTGCAAACTGAGAGAGGCGGTATGTTCCTATCAAAGCTACAACTTCTCGGTTTTAAATCGTTTCCTGAGAAGACAGACCTTGTATTTAATCGCGGTATAGCCAGTATTGTAGGGCCTAACGGCTGTGGCAAAACCAATCTCCTCGATGCGATTAGATGGGTGCTGGGTGAATCGCGGATGTCTGTTCTGAGGGGGGCGAGACTGGAAGAGATCATATTCGCAGGCACCAGAGACTATAAGCCGCAGGGCATGGCCGAGGTATCACTAACTTTCGATAATCACGATCACTCGATTCCGTCCGGTTACGATGAAATCAGCATTACTCGCAGATTGTATCGATCCGGTGATTCGGAATTCCTGATAAATCGTACACCATGTCGCCTGAAAGACATCACGGAGATGTTTCTCGATACGGGTGTTGCGCCGGGCGCCTACTCTGTCATCGAGCAGAGCATGGTCGATGTGCTCCTTTCGGATAAGACCGAGGACAGGAGATTCCTGTTCGAGGAAGCTGCGGGCATCACCAAGTATAAGCAGCGCAAACGACAGGCGCTTCGCAAGCTAGAATCGACAGAAGCAGATCTTCTGCGGCTTCAGGATGTCCTGGCCGAGGTTGAGGCGCAAGTTTCGGCTCTCAGAAGGCAAGTTTCGAAAGCGGAGAGGCACAGGACTCTTGGGGAAGAAATCAAGCGCATAGGCATCTCGCTGAGTTCGGCAGAATGGAATGCTCTCGAAGAGAAGCGCGCAGATCTGGCAAAGCAGATGGCGCAGAAAAGGATTGAAGCCGAAGCGAATATCGGCAGGCAGAGAGAGAGTGAGTTGAAACGCGAGAAGATCGCACTAGAGCGGACAGAATTCGAGAGAAGGTCGAGAGAAGTCCAGGCTGAACTCGAAGCCGCCATCGACAGATGCCACAAGCTCGAGAATGAGATCTCCGTGCTGAAGGAGAAAGAGCGCAATGCCGCAGAATCGTATACGCGAGCGGGCAACGAGGTCGAGAGCCTTCTCAAGCGTCAAGATTCTCTTGAAGACGAAATCGCAGAGAATACTCAGAAGCAATCTGAGTGTGGCGGTCAAATTGATTCGCTAAATGCGAAACTCGCGGCGGTTGAGGACGATCTGCATGCCAAGCTGAGCGAATGCACGTCTTTGCGCGAACACGTCGAGAAAAAACAGTCTTGTCTTAACGATCTGGCGGTCACTCTTGCCGGCAGGCGCGAAAACCAGCTGAGCCTCGATCTGCGATACAGCGCGGATAGCGATAAACTGACGGAAATGAATGGCGAGATTGAAAGGCTCAGCAAGGAGCTGGAGCGGATATCATCGGAACTATCGGCTGGAGAGTCTGAGGCTGAAGATTTTGAGCAACTGCTTGCGTCTCACAAAGACAAGATTACGACGCTGGACAATTCCGCCAGGATTCTGGGCGAAGACGTAGAGAATCTGGAGGCGCGGAAACGCGAATTGGTTGGCAGGCTTGAGAAAGCCGTGACTCGCATGGAGTTTCTGGAGAAAGTCATCGCCGAGTATGATGGCTATAATGAGGGCACAGCGGCGATTGGGCAGCTCAAGGATGAAATACCCGGCCTTCTCGACACGGTTGCGAATCTGATCGAGACTGACCACGAGAATTCTCCCCTCATTCAGGCGGTTCTGGGCGAATACGCCGGATACTTCGTCGTGGAAGATGAAGTGGCGGCCAATGCTGTTCTTGAGAGAGTCCGGTCGGAGAAACTCGGCAGGGTCGGTCTTATCGTCAAGAGCCGCGTTTCCGATTTGTCCAATTCTGTGAGCGGCAAAATACCTGATGGATTCAAGCCGATACGAGCGCTCGTCGGAGGTGATGACGATCTCTCTCAAGTGTTCGACTTTCTGTTTGACGATCACTGCCTTGTCGGAGATGGCGATTTCTCGCAGGCAGTAAATAATCCGCAGTTGACGCTCTGGACTGCCGAGGGGGAAGTTGTTGCTGCAGGCGGTAGAGTGCGGGCTGTCGGATCGCACGAGATTGTCCTTGTTGGCAGGAAGGGCGATTGCCAAGCTTTGGCGTCGGAACGACAGGACTTGATCGACATAATTGCTCGGGTTAATCACGACAAAGTTGAAGCTGCCGGAAAGCGCAATGATCTGATCGCCGAGATGTCGTCTCTGGAACACGGCATCGCTGAGATTCAGCAGCGCCTAACAGGATTGAGCATCAAGAATTCTAACCTCAAGTATGAAATCACAACACTTTCGAATGGCAAGACGGAAAAAGAGCGTGTGCGCTCCTCACTGGCTGGCTCACTCGATGTCATTTCTCGTGACAAGGGACAACTGACTCAGGAGCTTGAGGCCATGCTGGCTCAGAAGGCGGAGATGGAATCCGATCTGACTGTGGCAGCGGAGGAGGTCGCCGCCGCGGAGCAGGAATACGCGACCTGTGAGAAAGACAACAATCGCCTCAGGATGGAGCTTGTCGGACTGGAAGGGAGGCTCGATACGTTGAGGTCGAATCAGACGCGCCTTGATGAGCTCGGAAAGGATGTTCTGGATACGATCAAGTTGAGGGAATCTCAGCAGTCGGAGCATCTGCGAACTGCATCGGAGAGCAAGAGACTGACCCGGGACCATGAAGCAGACCTCAAGAAAGAATACATCGTCGAAGAGGAGAAGAGAAGAGAGGCTGTTGCGATCAGCTCGGCGATCTCGGAAGTGGATTGTTCGATGAGCGAGATCGACAAGGAATTGAAGGAGCTTCGTCAGGAGTCCTCGAAGTCGACTGAGATGATTCACGAGCTCGATCTCGGAATGTCAGCAATTCACTCTCGAAAGGGAAACCTGGTAGAAGACTCGATTGAACACTATGAATTCGATCCGTCGACAAGTTCGCTGAAGGTGAAGCTTACTGACGAGCAGCGATCTGAAATGACCGACGAACTCTACGGGCTTCGCGATCGTCTGAGCAGCCTCGGACCGGTCAACATGCTCGCCATTGATGAATACGATGAACAGAACAAGCGGTTTGAATTCTTGTCGGAGCAGGTCCAGGACCTGGAAACTGCAAAAGAAGATCTGAGATCGACGATCACGAAGATCAACAGCACTGCAAAGCGACTGTTTATCGAGACTCTTGAAGAGGTACGGGGCAATTTCCGGGAAGTGTTCCAGGATCTCTTTGAGGGTGGAGAGGCAGATGTCTATCTCGAAGAGGGAGTCGATCCACTGGAGGCCAATATAATCATCAAAGCCCGACCCAGAGGGAAGAAGATTCTGTCAATACAGCAGTTGTCCGGTGGTGAGCGCGCTCTAACATCAATTTCGCTTCTGTTCTCGCTCTACCTTGTGAAGCCTTCTCCGTTCTGCATTCTCGACGAGGTCGATGCTCCGTTAGATGACTCAAATATCAAGAGATTCCTGAAGATGATAAGCCGCTTTTCTGAGAACACGCAGTTTCTCATCATTACCCACAACAAACTCACTATGGAGGCAGCTGACGTTCTGTATGGTGTGACAATGAAGCACCCAGGTGTCTCCCAGATTGTCAGTGTCAATCTCAGTAGCGATGCTGACGTTGACAAGCTCCTCGGTCAATCGACAACCACCGCAAGTGCACCTGAGACTGAAGAGGCTGTCGAGATAGAATCATGAAGTTCTCGTTTTCTAAGCTGAAAAGCGGGTTGTCCAAAACGAAGGACAACCTGATCGGCCGTGTCAAATCTGTCGTCGGGCTGCACACAAAGGTTGATGAGGCTCTCCTGGAAGACCTCGAAGAAGCATTGATAAAGTCAGACGTTGGGATCAGCGCGACTGAGAAAATAATTGAAGGGCTCAAAGAGAGAGTCAAGGAACTCGGCGAGAAGGAGACTGAAAACGTAGTCGACCTTCTGAAGGCTGAAATGGCTCAAATATTGAGATCAGATAATCACCGCGAGAGTTTCTTCGATAATCCTGCAAAGCCACTTGTGATAATGGTTGTCGGTGTCAACGGGACCGGCAAGACGACATCGATTGCAAAGCTCGCACACACATTCAAGGAGAGTGGCAAGTCTGTTATGGTTGCAGCGTGCGACACGTTCAGAGCGGCAGCGATAGAGCAGCTCGAAATCTGGGCGACCCGTGTAGGCTGCGAATTCGTCAGATCGACTCCCGGTGCCGACAGCGCAGCAGTCGCTTTCGACGCCGTGCAGGCGGCGAAATCGCGCAATATCGATGTTGTGATCATCGATACTGCCGGCCGCCTTCACACTAAAGTCAATCTGATGGAAGAACTGAAGAAGATTAAGCGTGTTGTGGCCAAGGCTGACGCTGCAGCTCCGCATGAAACACTTCTGGCGATAGATGCCACCACAGGGCAGAATGGCATGCAGCAGGTGAAAGTCTTTGATGATGCACTCGTATTGACCGGTCTTCTCCTAACGAAGCTCGACGGTACAGCCAAGGGGGGAATAGTGATTGCCATAGCTGACGAGTTCAAGGTTCCCGTGAAGTTTGTGGGACTCGGAGAGCAGATGGATGATTTGGACGAGTTCTCGCCGAAGGATTTCGTCGAGGCGCTGTTTGCATGATTGAGACTGTCGGCATAAGTACTTCCGACCGCACTCAGCTTGTCGATATCACTCTGCAAATCAGGAAATTCGTCAGGGGCTCAGGAGTAGGCGAGGGTTTCTGCACTGTATTTGTACCGCATACGACTGCCGCCGTCACGATAAATGAGAATGCCGATCCGACAGTCAAACGCGATATTCTGATGATCCTGAACAGAGTTATACCATTCACTGACGATTACCGTCACAGTGAGGGAAACTCTGCCGCGCATATCAAGGCGAGTCTTATCGGTTCATCAGAGCATCTGCTGGTGTCGGGAGGGGATATACTGCTTGGAACTTGGCAGGGTGTCTTCTTCTGTGAATTTGACGGCCCCAGGACACGCAGGATCATCCTGCAAGTGAACGGCCACTGATGGTTAAGTTCAGGATCATCTGCGTTGGAAAGACCCCCAAGGGGTGGCGAGAAGAGGCATTTGAGCATTACCGGAAGCTGATTGTGCCTTTTGCCAAACTTGAGGAGATATCTGTCAAGGAGCAGAAGATCATTGAATCGGCCGGAATAGAGAACTCGCTGAGACAGGAAGGGGAGCGAATCCTGAAGCTGCTATCCGCATCCACCCACAAGATTGCTCTGGACCGGAAAGGGAAGCATCGGTCGTCAATTGAGCTCTGTAAGCATTTCGAAACTCTATATCAGCGGTTTTCTGCATTCGATCTAATCATCGGAGGTCCTCACGGTCTGCACTGCACGGTGCTCGATCGAGCGGACGAGAAGATGTCATTGTCGTATCTTACTTTCCCACATGATCTTGCGAAGATAGTCGTCGCGGAGCAGATTTACAGGGCTCTGTCGATCATGAACAACTTCCCCTATCATAAATAGCAGTTGTAAGAATTGGATTTGCAAGCTCCCGGCAATGGGGCTTGTTGAAAAAGTCACGGACCGCAGAAGGTCGTCATCGCGAGGAGCGGAGCGACGTAGCGATCTCTATGTCAATCAATGCAATAGTGAGATAATGAGATTGCCACGTTTCGCTCGCAATGACAGCGTTTGGGGTTTTTCAACAATCCCAATGGAGGAGATCCGGGGAGCGAAGTCTTGGTAATCCATTTTGGCAATTCCTGCAATGTTGACTTGAATACTCGCCTTTTTGGAAACTTTTGCTTGACAGTTGCGTTGTGCCGAGTATATTTAAATTCGGTAAGATGTATGTAACTTAATGCCCTTTTTGGATTTGGAAGGGAGGTCGAGGTATTTGACCGGTGTCAGGGTTCGTGATGATGAGTCATTTGAAAAAGCACTGAGACGTTTCAACAAATTCTGTGAGAAGAGTGGAATTCTGTCGGACATCAAGAAGCACCAGCATTTTGAGAAGCCGTCGGATCGAAAGAAACGCAAAGTAAATGCGGCCAAGAGAAAAGCGCGCCGTTCCAAAGGAAAGTCAAGGCGAGTAGGTAGATACTAATCGGTATTCGCATGAGCATCCTGGAGAAGATTAACTCGGACTTGGTAGTAGCTATGAAGGCGAAGGAGAGCGGTCGCGTGACTGCACTCCGTGGTCTTAAGTCTGCAATCAAGTATCGTGAAATAGAGAAGCATGCAGGTTTGACTGATGAGGACGTGATTGCTGTCCTGTCCTCGACTGCCAAGAAGCATCGGGATTCGATAGAGCAGTACGAGAAGGCAGGCAGGGACGATCTTGTCCAGCAAGAGAAGGGCGAGTTGGAGATCGCTCTCTGCTATCTTCCGAAGCAACTCGAACGGGCGGAGGTCGAGCGCCTCGTTGATGAGGTGATCGCTGAGCTTGATGTCTCGGGAGATTCGAGTTTTAGCATGGTTATGAAGGCTGTTATGCCGAAGGTGAAGGGACTTGCCGACGGCAAACTGGTTAAAGAGATAGTCCAGGGCAGACTGTCTTGATTTCCTCTCCGGTCGATTCCGGCCGGAACATGATAAGAGCAGGGAGGCCGTGTATGAATTGGTTCGACATCGCCCTAATTACACTCCTTTTGATTACGATGGCGATAGGTTCAAAGCGGGGACTCGTGAGGGAATTGATGGGTTTCTTCGCGCTGGTCCTCGGAGTCATCGTAACAGTCAACAACATGGATTTTCTTGCGCTCGAAGTCGCAAGACACATCGACGCATCGCCGATGATCATAGCCGTGGTCTCATTTGTCGTGCTTTTGGCGGTACTCTACGGCTTGTTTAAGCTGGCAGGGCTGGTCTTCTACAAGGTGGGAGACGTGCATAAGCTTGGAAAGAAGGACAAGGTGGGCGGAGCGGTGATGGGCGCAGTCAGGGGTTGGATACTGCTCGGACTGCTTCTCTTTTTGGTCACCATTCTCCCTATGCCGGGTGCATTCTATAGAGCTGTCGACAGCTCTATCCTGACCGAACCGATGATGAGGACTCTCCCGCTGATTTTCGATGGGTCGAGTCCACTGCATCCGAGGAGTGGTACGTTCATCGAGAAAGTAGAGCAGTCTATCGGTGAGACCGAAGCGGTTCTTACTCTGAACCACAAGAAGGCTTACTCAGATGCGTCGAAAAGGTACGCGCAGAGAGAAAGAATCGACAAAGCACTTAACAATCTCGACAGGTATCTTGGCCGGGATGATCTGCCTTAGGGGTGGGTCTGTTGCGCCTTATAGAGAGAGCTGGGCCGGGCTGACAGGTTAGTTGTCACCTCGCAGCCGGTTTATCTCATTTATCAGAGCATCGGATTCGTCTGTATCACCGGTGCTTCTTGCCTCGTGAAGTTGAGCTGTAAGTTGCCTGATGCGATCGTCTCTGTATGCCTGCTTCAATTTCTGCATGTATTCCTGAAATGCCAATTCCCAGTCGCCGGATTCCGCCTCGACCGCTAACAGTCCCGTAAGTGTGGAGCGGGTATGCTCATCGGTCGCGCTGTCAACCACGCTCGCGAAATCGGCTTCGCGATTCTCTGCATGAAGTCTTGTTGCGATGTTGAATATCTCTCTGTGCTCCGGGGAACTGAACAACTTCTCCTGCAAACCGTTCGATGAATCCTGGAAGAGGCTGGGATGGGTGAGTATAAGTCTCAGAACATTTCTCTCGAGCTCAGGGCGGTTTGCGATTGCAGTGTACCTGGGTTGGAAAGGTTTCTCAGGTTTCGTAGCTTCGGGAGATACGCCCTTAGTGAGCAAATCGACGGAGATGTCATAGAGCTCGGAAAGCTCTTTAAGCATGAGGGCTCTCGCTATTTCGTCGGGGGCCATGCTCACGAGTCGAAGCTGCGATTTTACGAGCATCTGCTGGCCTGCACGATTGCGCTCCGCGAACGGAGGATGAGCAGACTCTCTGACAAATCTGAAATAGCTGGCAGCTTCCGAGATTACTCGTTTCAGCTCTGTCGCTCCGGCTTCTCTGACGAAGGAATCGGGATCGTCCCCTTCCGGGAGAGCCACAACGCGCACATCGATTCCCACTGCGAAGAAATGTTCGGCGCATCTTTCGGCGGCACTTTGCCCAGCCGCATCCGAGTCGAACAGCAGACTGACAGAATCAGCGTACCTTTTTAGCAGCAGGGCGTGATCGCGAGTAAATGATGTTCCCGATACGGCAACCGCTGTCCGAATGTCAGCCTGATATAGCGACAGGTAATCCATATAGCCTTCGACAACCAGAGCCTCGCGACTATCTCTTATATCTGCCCGCGAATGGCTTAGTCCGTAAAGGACACGACTCTTGTTGTAGAGCGGCGAATCGGGAGAATTCAGATATTTCACATTGTCCTTTGCTGCAAGTGCGCGTGCCCCGAACCCAATTACTCTTCGTGACAAATCGAAGATGGGAAACATGAGTCGCTGCCGGAACCGATCGTAGAACCCGTCGCCAGACTCACGTTTCACCAGTAGACCGGCATCATATAGTTCCTGAGTCGTGATCTTCTTCTCTCGGGCGTATGCGATTAGATTCTCCCAGCCCTCAGGCGCAAAACCGAGTTGGAATTCCTGAATAGTCTCGTCAGTCATACCGCGCTTTTCACGAATGTAGTCGAGGACCTTCCTGCCGTCATCCGATTCATAGAGAGACTTGTGGTAGAATCCGGCCGCCTGCTCATTTGCGTAATAGAGTCGTGAGAATCTTTCCATTTCTTTGGGATCACGCTTCGGCTCAGGGAGTGGAATGCCGGCGCGCTTGGCGAGGAACTTGACAGCCTCCGGAAATGACATCTGCTCATGCTCCATCAGAAACGTCATGACATTGCCGCCTTTTCCGCATCCGAAGCAGTGGTATATCTGCTTGTCCTGTGATACAGAGAATGACGGAGTTTTCTCGTGATGAAACGGACAGAGGCAGATGTAGTTGCGCCCTCGTTTCTTAAGAGACAGAAATTGGGACAGCACGTCGATTATATCTGACGACTGCCGAACCTGATCGATAATGTGATCCGGATAGAATGCTGCCATGATGTGAATATAGGCGATCCGGTGCCGAGTGTCAATCAACTGCGAAGATAGCGAGTCACTCCGGTCGCCGATTTTGGTTGCACTTAGCGGGTTCCGGTGTAAATTGTCGAAATGACTCAAACTGAGTGTGTTAACATTGATGGAATTAGAATAGCCTACAGGTCTGCCGGCAGGGGCGAGCCATTGCTGCTGCTCCATGGCTTCACCTACTCAAGCTACAGTTTCCGACACAACATCCCGGTGCTCTCCAAGCTGTATCATGTAATCTGTCCGGATCTTCCCGGCCACGGTTTGTCCGACAAACCGATATCATTTGACTACAGTCTCAGCAGCCAGGCGGACTTGATTCACCGCTTCTGCAAGGAACTCGGCCTTGATAAGATCACTCTCGGCGGCTGTTCGATGGGTGGGGCACTTGCAATGCGGACGGCGCTCGACTATCCCTGTCTTGTCGATCGGCTGATTCTGGTCGATTCGGCAGGTCTGGATCTGGATGTCAAGTCGCCGCAGCGAATCTTTGCGATTCCTGTTCTGGGGCATTTGGCTGCGCTTGTGACGACGATTAGGTTCAGGTTGGGCAGCCATGCTCGGATGGCTATCGATGTCGATGAAGAGTCGAAGGATGATTATCAGGCTTACGCAAGGCAATTGAAGAGTTTCTCCTCACTAATTGCCGGCGTGCGGAACCTTCGAGCCAACAGGGCATTCAAGTTGAGAGAGATACATCGGATTGAGCAACAGACTTTGATTGTTTGGGGAGAACGCGATCAGTTGTTCTCAATTGACTCCGCCCGGATGCTGGCTGACCTGATCCCGGATTCAAGGCTCATACTGCTTCCGGAAGCAGGACATCTGCCGAATGAGGAGAAGCCCGCGGATTTCAATCAGGTGGTGCTGGATTTCATGCAGAGACGGATACCGTCTGCCAGAGGGGAGAGTTCACAGTAGCGAATTCAAACGTCATGAGTGTGCAAAGTGAGGTCAAGGAGTAGGATGGAGATTCAGCCTGAAATTGCAGTTGTGACAGTCGGCATGCTAGAGGTCAACTGCATTATTGTCCACGATCCGGAGACAATGAAAGGCATTATAGTCGATCCGGGAGATGAGCCGGAGAGAATTGTGTCATTCATGCAGAACAACGGGATCATTCCGGAATCGATAGTCCTGACTCACGGACACGGCGATCATATTGGTGCCGTGGACATACTCCGCGACGAACTCTCAATTCCTGTGGCAATAGGCAGACTCGATGCCGATATGCTGACTTTTGCTGAGAAGAATCTCTCCGCAGATTTCGGAATCAGGCTTGATCTTAAGCCAGCCGATCGTCTTCTGGAAGCCGGAGATAAGATACATTTTGGTCGTGTGGCGCTGGATGTCTTCCACACCCCCGGGCACACCAGAGGGAGCGTAACAATTGCGACAGCTGGCCTTGCGATCGTCGGTGATCTTGTGTTCTGCGGATCTGTCGGTCGAGTCGATTTGCCGGGAGGGTCGTTTCAGCAGCTTCTGACCTCTATCAGGGAGAGAATTCTGTCACTGCCGGATGATACTCTACTGTATCCCGGGCACGGTCCCGTAACGACAGTCGGAAACGAACGGATATCAAACCCATTCCTGACAGGAGCTTTCTGATGGGATTCTGCTTTCCGCAAACTGACGCGCACGTTCATCCCGATTTTTCCATAGATTCCAAAGGATCAATCGAAGAATACTGCCATAAAGCGCTTTCTATCGGGCTGCATGAAATCATTTTCACGACGCATGTGGACACCAACAAGAAGTACCCGGGAGAATGCGAAATGGTTGTCGATGGTCAGCGAGTCCCCACCAATATTGATGCTGTCAAGAGATACGCGGAGGCTGTGACCGAGGCGAGGCAGAAGTACTATGAACTTGGTCTGATGGTGAAGTGCGGGGTCGAGATAGATTTCTACCCGGAACTGGATCAGACATTCCTGAAGCTTTTCGAAGATTCAGTCTTCGAATACGTACTCGCCGGCGTTCACCGAGTCGATGATTTCGATCTTTCCAACAAGCAGGAAGCGGGTGAATTATATGCTAAATACCCTGTGCCGGTGCTGCTGGAGAAATATTACGATCTTGTCAAGCTGGTGACTACGTATAAGGTGTTTGATTGCATCGCGCATCTCGATTACTACAGGCGTTGTGCTCCTATGGAGAAGCTCGCAGAAGCGATGCGCGTCGACTATGATTTCATTCCGGAGAGTCTGCAGATGATTGCGGACAATGCGATGGCAATCGAAGTCAATACATCGGCGTTGCGGCACGGTCACTCTGAGTATTACCCGTCTATGGCTTTGCTCAATCTTGCACGGAAGGCGGGAGTGCTGATACGTCACCTCGGTTCCGATGCACACTGCCCGGAGCAGCTCGCACTTGACTTCGAGAATGCTGAGATAATAGTATATGAAACCAATATCGCCGACATGGACGAGGGATAAACTTGCGCCGCTGCCTCGTGAATACTATGCGAGGCCGACACTTGAGGTGGCGCAGGACTTGCTCGGTAAGTATCTGACGCGCGTCATCGACGGCGAGCAACTCAGAGGCACGATCGTTGAGGTGGAGGCCTACATTGGCGAGGATGATCCCGCATGTCATGCCAGATTCGGGCTGACCAATCGGAATAGAGTCATGTACTGCGAGGGTGGATTCTCCTATGTCTACTTTGTTTACGGTATGTACAACATGTTAAATGTTGTCACTGAGAAGAGTGCTTTCCCCGCAGCTGTGTTGATCAGAGCGCTCGAACCGGTATCGGGACTCGAGAAGATGAGAGAACTTCGCGGAAAAGACCGTGTCGCCGACCTTACCAACGGTCCCGGGAAGCTCTGTGATGCGCTCGGCATCGACACGTCGCTTTCCGGCATTGATCTGACCAGCAATCAGCTCTACATATCGAATGGTGATGTCGGGGAGTTCAATATCGCATCATCGGGCCGCATCGGTATCAAGGAAGGGACCGAGAGACAGTGGCGGTTTTTCATTGAGGGCAATCGTTTTGTATCGAAGTGGGATTCTGAGAATCGCGAATAGACGAAACATTCGCAGTGGGATGCGTTAGAATATAAGCGGGAGATGAAGATATGAGTCCAGAGATGATTCACGCGCTGATGGCGATACCGATATTCTTATTCTCACTGACGGTGCATGAATTCGCACATGGGTACATCGCATACAAGTTTGGTGATCCCACAGCCAGGAACGCTGGAAGACTCACGCTGAACCCTGTTCCACACATCGATATCATGGGAGCACTTGTTTTCGTCCTCTCCGGATTCAGGTTCGGATGGGCGAAACCCGTGCCTGTGGCTCCGCAATATTTTAGAGATTATAAGAAGGGAATTCTATGGTCAGCAGCAGCCGGGCCGATCTCGAATATGATTCTGGCGTTCGGCTTTGGACTCCTATACAGGATATTTCCATATTTTGTGAGCGATCCTCAGTTGGCTGCGATAATTTCAGATTTTGTGCAATATGCAGTCATCATCAACTGCGCTCTTGCTTTCTTCAACATGATTCCCCTACCGCCGCTTGATGGCTCAAAAGTATTGTTCGGGATACTGCCGGAGAGATATGAGCATATAGTCATACAACTCGAAAGAATCGGTCCGGTCGGGTTGATGGTGCTGATAGGCATAGGCTTTGTAACTGGCGTTTCTGCAATTTGGTTGATAATTGGTCCATTTGTTAGCTTCTTCTTCAGACTCTTTACCGGCATTTAGTCCTATGACGGCACTGCTCAGAATTTGCATTGCTGCTTTGCTGATGGGGATGTTGGTTTTCCTGGGCTGTGCGGCTACGAGGATTGTTTATGATGCCTCGAAGATCGAGCAGAGCGAAATCCGATTGGTGGAGGATCACAGGATCGAGGCGTCAGAGAAGACTTCAGCTCAGTTTGTGCAGATGACGATACGATCCCCGGAGCTGACGAAGAGATTCAATGTTGAAATGTACCACAGACATGATACGACATCTTTCTTCACCGGCGGTTTTCTCGGAAAGGGGAGTTTCAAGGGGTTGCTCAGCGCCACTGATCTGACACTCCTGCTTCCGGGGGAGAAACAATACTTCGATGGTGCACTGGTCGGAATGACAGAACCTGATCTGTCGAGGTACGAGTATGTGCTGAAGCGAGTGCGGGGGATTCTCGCCGGAGATCTTCTTTGTGCCGGTTCAGTAGAATCATTCGGCGATCTATGCGGAATGTGGCATCAAGAGTTGTCGGTCGGCAAGAACCATCTCAGGCAGATCATCTATCGAAGCCTCTCGGATCCGATCGAGATCGAAGTGAAGCTCTTCAAGGTCAAGCGCGAATTCCCATTCTATCAGATCAATCAACTCAAAGTCACGAATAGCGCATCAGGGACGGAGATCAAGCTGAAGTTCATCGAGCAGAAGTTCTGCTCTGTTCCTGAAATCAAGTTTCAGATGCCGGACACAGACGGCTGGGACCGGATTGATTATTTCGAGTTTAAGTGACTCTGCTTTTGCGTGATTTTGGCCTGCCTTCACTATGGTTGACAAACAGGCTCCCATAATATACACTTGTACAGCGATAGTGTCAGGCAGCAGCCTGACTTTTGTCTTGAATCGACAATGAGGATTGGATGCCGACTCTAAGGCGTGTCATAAGGCAAGTATCTCCATACTGGAAGCACGTTTCGTTATCCGCATTCTGTATGGTGATGTTCGCTCTGCTTTCGGGAGCTCTGATATGGATGATCGGACCTCTGCTCAGGACGCTGTTCGTGGCCGGCGTTGAATCTACTGAGAACATGCCGGAAATCAGCCAATCCGCGAATGGATTTGCAAATAATGTCACCGGTCTTGTGGAAAGCGTAAAGGTTGGCTTGCAGGGATTTATCGACAGCCTTATCGTTGATGCTACACCCCTTCTGACGCTCAAGAATCTCTGCATTGTTGTGGTCACTATAGCGGTGGCAAAAGCGCTGTTCTTCTATCTTCAGGGCTATCTGATGGCATATGTGGAGCAGAGGTTCATCAAGAATTTGCGCGATGACCTGTTCATCAAGTTTCAGAGGCTGTCGCTGAGCTACTTCCACGGTGCGCGGACAGGGGAACTTCTTTCACGTGTCACAAATGATGTGAACGTGTTGCGTGAATCACTCGACCAGGGATTTAACAGAATAATCCGCGAGCCATTGCTGATACTGATATTTATCGGATTCATGACGATCTTGTCCTGGAAGCTCACTATTGTCACTTTGGTGGTTCTTCCGGTCAGTTTCTACCTGATTTATCTGATCGGGAAAGCGCTCCGGCGCGTATCAGCACGCGCACAGGCACGGATGGCTGATGTTAACTCAGTACTTGAAGAGAACGTGTCTAACATGCGAGTTGTCAAGGCATTCGGAGCTGCGACATTTGAGATCGCGAAGTTCATGTCTGTAACAGAGCAGTATTTTCGTGCGCTTCTGAAAATCTCTCGGATGCGTTTGCTGTCAAGTCCGGTCAACGAATTCCTGGGGACACTTGCTGGTGTGGTGATCCTCTGGTATGGTGGCAGGCAGGTGCTTGGCGAATCGCTTCTGAAGCCGGAAGACTTCATGCTGTACGTGCTTGCGATGTTCTCGATCATCGCCCCGGCGAAGTCTCTGTCTACTCTGCATGTCAGGGTGCAAGAGGGGTTGGCTGCGGCTGACCGCATCTTTGATGTGCTCGACACTCCCGTAAAGGTCATTGACAAGCCGAATGCTAAGAAGATTGACTCGTTCAAACACGAGATTCGGTACGAGTCTGTCTCGTTTGAGTACGATACCGGCGGAGAAGTGCTGAGGCAGATTGATTTCAATGTCAAGCAGGGGGAGATCGTTGCTGTTGTGGGACCTTCAGGCGCCGGGAAATCTACTCTGCTAGATCTGCTGCCTAGATTCTACGATCCGACTAAAGGCAGGATTACTATCGATGGTACTGATCTGCGTGATCTCGACATCAACTCTTTGCGTGCTCTATTTGGTATCGTCACACAGGAAACGATGCTATTCAATGATTCAGTGTACGCTAATATCGCTTATGGACTCGATAAGGTGAGTAAAGACGGTGTTGTAAAGGCTGCTGAAATTGCCAATGCTCACGATTTCATATCGTCTTTCGAGAATGAGTATGAGACTCCAATCGGGAACCGGGGGGTTATGCTTTCCGGGGGGCAGCGACAGCGAATAGCTATTGCGCGTGCGATTCTGAGAAGCCCGCAGATTCTGATATTCGATGAGGCGACTTCGGCTCTCGATACCGAGTCTGAGCAACTCGTACAGGAAGCTATCGACCGCCTGATGGTCGACAGGACTGTACTGGTGATAGCGCACAGGCTGTCGACTATTCTGCACGCCGACAAGATACTGGTGCTCGGTGATGGAAGGCTGATTCAAAGCGGCACACATGAAGAACTGGTCAACATCAGTGGATTGTATCAGCGACTCTACAATCTTCAGTTCAAGGTGAATAACGGTGGGATTAGATCCGAAGAACGCCACAGGTAGGTTTCTGAAGAACATTGAAATCTACTTCAAGTGGATGGTACTTGTTTGGTTTGTTGCATTGGGGGGTGTGCGCAGGAAGCGCGGGAAGTTCGATCCGCGCAAGTTGAGGCGCGTTCTCTTTGTCAGACACGACAAACTTGGGGATATGATTATATCTCTACCGATTTTTCACAATCTGAAGCGGTTCTTTCCGAATATCGAGATCGACGTTTTATGCGGACGAGACAACAATATGATTATTGAACACGATCCTAACATATCGAGAATCCTGTTCTATAGAAAGGAGCCGTTGGCTGATCTGAGACGAATATTCGAGATGCGCAGGCGGAAACATGACGCGATAGTCGACATGACGTTCGGAGAGTCGGTGACAGCGACGATTCTTCTGTCATTAATCGGTCCCGGTGCGTTCAAGCTTGGCGCGGGAAAATCACGCCTCGCTGGATTCTTCGATCTGACTGTCGATCAGGATGTCAGACACGGACCTCATATCATTGAATCGACTGCGACTCTGCTCAATCTCTTCGGGATTCGTCTCGATGACTGCAACCTGGTTCCGAAGATGTACCTCATCGACGAAGACGAGCGTAAGGGCAGGAGTTTCCTTGAACCGATCAAATCTAATCATGATACGGTAATAGGGATCAACCTGTCGGCAGGGCGTCCGGCGCGAACCTGGCCCGTTGAGAAGTACGTTGAGCTGATCGGAATGCTATACTCCGGATTCGAGAATGCCGGATTTGTGCTGACTGCCGCTCCGAGCGAGAGATGGAAGATTGAAAAAGTAATGAGCGTACATATGAAGAGGATATATCCGATCCCTGAAGGTTTTTCGATAAGAGAGATTGCGGGATTGCTCAAACATCTCGATTATCTCATTACGCCGGATACATCGATTGGCCACATTGCAAGCTGTGTCAATCTGCCGACGCTCGCTATTTATCCCGGCAACATGGACAATTTTGCCGTCTGGAGGCCATTCAATCCGTGCGTGAGAGCGATAAACTCCCCCGATTTCTATAGGGTGGAGTATTTGGACGTGGAACCTGTTTTCGAGGCGTTCTGCAGCCTTGTGGCTGAAGAGAAATCGGAAGCGATGTCCTAAGATGAGCAGAGTAACATCGGTAATCATAGCCAGAGATGAAGAACGGAATATTGCCAGATGCATACACAGTGTGCGCCACCTTGGTCCTGTGATAGTATCTGACAGCGGCTCGACAGATCGCACGCGGGAGATAGCCGCGGATCTCGGTGCCGATGTGCGCCTGAACGAATGGCGCGGTTTCGGGCTGGCGAAGCAGGCTGTGTCCGATCTGGCAGTCACCGAGTACATTCTGTCGATAGATGCGGACGAAGTCGTAAGCCACAAACTGGCGCAAATGATTCAAGAAGTGATGGATTCGAGTGCCGCGCTGGGGGGATACTATCTGCCGAGAGTCACGAATTTTTGCGGGAGCTGGGTCTTTCATTCCGGTTGGTATCCCGACCGTGTGCTCAGACTCTTCAGAAAGAGTGACGGGAAGTTTACCGACGATGTGTTGCATGAGAGTGTCCGAGTCGACGGCAATACTGCCCACCTTGCCGGATGGCTGCTGCATTACAGCTATCCCGATATGAAGAGCTTCTCTGCGAAGCTCGATGATTATGCCCGCCTCGGATCGCAAAAGTACCGCGACCGTGGAGGCAAGCTCGCGGCGCTTAAGATGATGTTCAACCCTCCCGTCTGGTTCTTCAAGAAGTTCATAATTCAGAGGGGGTTTGCAGATGGTGTGACTGGATTGTGGATCGCTGTACTGACGGCAATAGGGCAGTTTCTGAAGTATCGTTATGTACTTACCGGGAGCGGATCATGAGCGAATACTCGATCTTGCACCTCGATCTTGGCATGAATTTTCGCGGCGGTCAGCGTCAATCATATAATCTCATCAGATATCTCAGGCAGAACGACATAAGATGCGGATGCGTTGTCGCAGCAGGAGGCGAACTCGAGCGGCGACTGACCGAGATCGGAGTCGCCATATTTCCCGTGCAGTACAGCGGATTTGACATCGTTGGTGAAGGTATGCGATTGCGCAGGATATGCAACGAGCTCGGTTACAAGCTGTTGCATGCCCATGATTCACACGGCCACAATCTGGCACTTACGCTCAAATTCATTAGTTCCGACCTCAAATTGCTGGTGACTCGCAGAGTGGTCAGCGGTAAATCAAAGACAATGATGTCGCGTTTCAAATACACTACTTCAAACATTGATCTCTTTATTGCGGTATCATCAGCGGTGGAGCAGGAATTGCTGGATTGGGGCGTGTCCGACAGGCGGGTCACCCGTATCCCAAGTGGTGTGGACCTTAAGTATTTCAGGCCGGTTTCCACGGTTGAATTCAGTGAGAAACATTCGATACCGCGAGATAAGATCTATATAGGTACAGCGTGCGCTCTCGATAGTAATAAGGATGTCGCGACATTAATTAACGCAGCAGCGAAACTTTCTTACGAGCGCGATGATTTTGTACTATTAGTGGCAGGGGAAGGCGAGGGACGCTCTGAACTCGAAATGCTCACACGATTTATTGAACTGGAGGAGAAGGTCTTTCTTCTCGGGCAGGTAGATGATATGCCGGAATTCTACAGTCTGCTTGACATCTACTGCCTTTCCTCTCGTTCTGAGGGGCTCGGGACGTCGTTGATCGAGGCAGGCGCGTGTGGCTGCGCGCTGGTGGCATCAGACTGTGGCGGCCCCCGGGATATCATTCGCGACGGTCAGAACGGGTTTCTTTTTCCGGTAGATGGGGATGAGAGACTGTTTCAGATTCTGAAAGCACTTGTTGAAGATGGCGAGAGACGCCGCAGAGTGACGAAAGCTTTTGCCGAATGTATCGATGTATATGATATGGATAGCGTTTGCTCAGAAGTCGTGCGCCAATATAATCGGATAGCTCAATTGGCGACATAGTTGGAGGACTGATTTAAGTGCCTGTATCCGCAGGAAAAAGATATGGACTCGCGAATCTGGCCGAGTTTATTATTGCTGTTGAGACATTCAATGCGAATATCAATGTCTCTCTGCTGAAACGTGCCTTCGAGTATGCTGAGAAGGCGCACAAAGATCAGAAGAGGATCTCAGGCGACCCCTACATGCTGCATGCGGTGCAGACCGCGCTGATTCTCGCGGAGCAGCATCTTGATTCGGCGACCATGGCTGCGGGACTTTTGCACGATGTCGTGGAAGACACCGATGTCACGATTAAGGACATCGAGAAGGAATTCGGCACAGAGATTGCAGAATTGGTAGATGGTGTCACCCGGATTTCGACCTACAGCGCGCAGTCGGTAGTCGAGTCCCAAGCGGAGAACTTCCGCAAGATGCTTCTATCCATGGCGCATGATATCAGAGTGATTCTGATTAAGCTCGCCGATCGGTTGCACAACATGCGAACGCTGGATCATCTCCCAGTGGAAAAGCAGATGAGAATCGCCTCCGAAACATATGAAGTCTATGCTCCACTAGCCAACCGTTTCGGTATGGCGAAGATTAAATGGGAACTTGAAGATCTCTCTCTCAAGTATTTGCAGCCTGAGCGGTATGCGGATATCATGAGCAAGATAAACGAGACGGTGGTGGAACGAGAGGCGTTCGTTGCCGAAATCGTGAAACCGCTTTCAGAGGCGTTTGAGAAGAGCGGTCTTAAGGCATCGATTAAGGGGCGCGCTAAATCGACAGATTCCATTTCACGCAAAATGGAGACGAAAGGCAGAGAATTCGAGGAGATATATGATCTGTTCGCGATACGGATAATTGTCGACACTGTTGGGGAGTGTTACATGGCACTCGGGCTTGTACATCAGATTCTGAAGCCATCGGGCATTGGTTTTGACGACTACATAGCTAATCCCAAAGGCAACGGCTATCAATCGTTACATACGAACGTGATTGGACCAAAGGGAAGACTGGTCGAGATTCAGATACGAACTCGCCAGATGCACTATACGGCTGAGTACGGGATTGCCTCTCATTGGTTATATAAAGAGGGGAAGAAGGAAGTCGACCCGTCGGACAAGCAGTTCAACTGGCTGCGAGAGGTTCTCGACTGGCAGAAAGACATGACGAACCCGGCGGAGTTTCTCGAATACCTCAAGATCGACCTTTTCCATGATGAAGTTTTTGTGTTTACGCCCCAGGGTGAGTTGAAGCATCTCCCTGCAAATTCCACACCGCTCGATTTCGCATTTTCCGTACACACAAACATCGGGTTGCACTGTTCCGGGGCCAGAGTCAATGGCAAACTCGTTCCTCTCGGCACCAAACTCAGCAGTGGAGACGAGGTCGAAATCTTGACATCGCCTAACCAGGAGCCGAGCCGTGATTGGCTGAAGCTCGTCAGCACGTCAAAAGCCCGCTCGAAAGTAAAGCGATTTCTGAGGCTGAAGGGTTTTGAGCAGTCGGTAAGTCTGGGTAAGGAGATGATCGAGAAAGCACTCCGAAAGAAGAAGCTGAAGTTTCCGACAGAACGCCAACTGACGGATTGCGCTCATGCATTGTCATACACCACTGTCGAGTCCCTCTACGCAGCAGTAGGGCAGGGCGATGTATCGGTGGTACATTTGCAGTCCAAGCTGTTTCCAGTTGAGGAAGAGGCAACCAAACAATCGAAGGTGAAGAGCTTCATCGATAGAGCACGCGGCTCGAAAGGTATCAGGATCCAGGGATTGGACAATATGATGTTCCGCTTCGCTCAATGCTGCCAGCCTGTGCCTGGCGAGAAGATCATTGGGTTTATTACGCGTGGTCGCGGCATGTCAATTCACCGGTCCGACTGCGCGGTTGCGCTGAGAATGACCGAGGATGCTGAACGTCTCATAGATGTCGAGTGGGATGTTGGCAAAGATGACGAATTTCTCGTAAGAATCGAAATGGTTGTCGAGGACCGCAAGAATGTCCTGCGTGACGTGCTTGATTCCCTGTCAGCAGAGGATGTCAACATTCGTGACGCCGGTATGAAATCGCACGAGGGATATGCGCAAGGTCAGCTTGTGATAGAAATCAGGAACCTAAGCCATCTAGAGAGGGTTCTTGACAAAATACGACGGACCAAGGGCGTGCAATCTGTCTGGCGATCTCAGGGCGGCAAGGACGAACAGTAGCTTCACAGGATGTACGATCGCAGGATTTATACTAAAGAGCGGAGGAAGAATTGGCTAAGCAGAAGAACTATGTGATTCGAGATATATTGATTATCGCGGGTGTTCTTTCACTCGTTGGAGTGGTATACTCCTCCGTCTATTTGGCAGGTGCTGACAAGACGACACGGGGGATGTCGGAGATGCCCATCACAACAATCGATACCGATGACCCATCGGAGATTATTCAGGTCGGAAATCAGCTCATGGATGCGGGGCGATTTCCCGAGGCAATATCGCACTATAGTCGCGCTTTGGCTCTCGATTCATCTCTTGTCGATGTAACCGTCGACCGTGGGTCCTGCTACTTCGGGCTTGAGATGTATGATGAAGCCCTCGCGGATTTCTTCAGAGCGCTATCTTTGCAGCCCTATCACGCGATCGCTTACTTCAATATAGGCATTGTAAACGGCAGGCGCGGCAATGACTCCTTAATGGCCGTGTACTGGGAGAAATACCTGGGATTGGCTCCAGATGGTGAGCTTTCCGATCAGGTGCGTCAGTATCTCGATCAGCATAAGAATGCCGAGGTCGAGCAGGATGCCGGAATGTAGTGGCATGTTGAAAAAATCTAAACACGCCTATCGTCGGCATCGCGAGGAGCGAAGCGACGTGGCGTTCTTTTTCCTCTGCGCTGTCTGGAATCCTTTCCAGACAGCAGAGTGAATTGGGCAGGAAAGAGTTCCTGCCCGCGCATAATACGACGAGATTGCCACGCTTCGCTCGCAATGATGACGTCACTTAGGGGTTCTCAACAAGCCAGTTGGCTGGGGATCATTTCTCGGTAGACCCCAACTTCTGAAGCAGGCATTTCTCAGAAAACCGAAACAGCATCGATAACTCGGAGTGGATCGATGTCAATAGCAAAGAGGGCGGCAGTCTTAGCGAAATCGATGGCAGATGATATACTGCGATTCATCTTCTTTCCGGAGTGCATTGTCTGCGAGAAACCTCTGAGCAGGCAAGAGGCCTACTTCTGCGAGAAGTGTCATGATCTGGCGATGGAGACGCCAGAACCTATGTGTCCGATTTGCCGAGGCGAAATCGCTGTCGGGCGACGGAGCTGCAGGGAATGCGAATCTGAATCATCTATCTCGATTCTTTGGGGATGCGGTGTTTTTGATTCGTTCCATCGAGCGATTATTCACGGAATAAAATACGAGGGGCTGCTGCCACTGGTAACGATTGCTGCCGAGACGCTCGCGGAGCGGCTTGAAAAACTGTCACATCTTCCTTCGGTAGATTGGATCGTTCCCATTCCACTTCACTGGACACGCCGCAGACAGCGGGGATTCAACCAGTCGGAGTTAATTGCAAATTCGCTTGGTGAGAAGCTCGGTTTGCCCGTATCTTTGAGGGTGCTCGAAAGAGTCCGTAGGACTCTCGACCAGACGGGACTTAACGCCAAAGAAAGAGTGGAGAATATGCGGGGAGCATTCGCAACCTGTTCGAGAATCGATTTGTCCGGACGGACCATCTTGCTCGTCGACGATGTCACCACAACCGGCGCGACGCTCAATGAGGCTGCGAAGGAGTTGCGAAAGGCTGGATGCAAGAACGTGTTCGCAGCGGTGATCGCCGTGGCTGGTGTGGACTGAGGCGGAACTGTATCATGGACGATGAAGAAATTGTAGAATACCCGATTGACGGCACGCTGGATCTGCATACGTTCTCGCCGCGCGATGTAAAAGACTTGGTTCCGGAGTATATCGATGAGTGCCTGAATCGCGGGATTCTCCAGATAAGGATCATTCACGGGAAAGGCACCGGCACGCTGCGGCGCATAGTCCGTTCGATTCTCGCAGGACATCCGAGAGTTGCTTCATATCGCCATGAAGGGGGTTCCGGTGGTTCCTGGGGAGCGACGATCGTCGATATCGAGTGAAATGTTTTGTTTGACTGTCTGCCCACGGCCCTCTAAGATTCCAACATGAAATCCTCACGGCATCACATCACCACAGCGTTGAGCCTGATATTAGCTGCCGCTACCCTGATAACGGTGGAAGGGTGTGCAGCTCGCAGCATGGCCCGACGCAGCGAAATCAGCCCGATCCGGTGCGAGTTCACATTTCAGAGCACGGAACGCGAGGATGCCGATCGCATCGCCGAGATACTGGAGAGGTATCGCATGGAAGGAATGGAGCTTTACATGTCGGTCGGGAATGACTCAATCTACTGCGAACTGACCGTCCCGACGTTGGAAACGATCAACAAGATGCACAGCGAATTGAGGCGGCTGCCGCAATTGCGTATGCTCGGACCTCTGCGAGGCTACGATGGCGGCGAGATTGTATTCGCCGAAAACGACCCTGTGCTGCGCATGACATATCGAGCAGTGCTGCTGGAAGGCGGACTGCAGATGACACTCAAGCTCAAGATCACACCGGGAGCACAGCTCTTTTACGCCGCTGACGGCGATCGAGAGCAGGAGGTGAGCCCTCTGTTCATCGACGATGATGGGTCAGTTTCGATGCCGATCGCAATCACCGAAGGGCAGAGATTCATTTACGGGCGGACCGTGCTTGGAAACATCGTCAAGTGTATCAGGATATACATCTATACCGGCGACACGGAAGAGATTTCACTCGAAGAATACTCGATGCATGTTTTCATGAGCCGCTGAAGTCCCTGCTCTGAATTGAATATTGGATGAAACGGTGAGATTGCTGCGTTCTCACTGTGGTCGCAGCTCCGAGTATATGTCAGCAATCCCTCAGGCAAAGACATCGAGAATTGCGTCCTGTAGTCTGAGTGCAGACTTCAGAGCAGCTACATTCGCGCTGACTCCCTGACGAGTCACGATCAACCCCACTGTATCGCGAGGAATATCCGATCGTTCAAAATCACGAATACTCTCGGCGTGTCTCTGCATCAGTTCGATATGATTCTGGATTCCCTGAATGGAGTGTGTCAGCATGTCGGTTCCTTTTCTTTCATTATCGGAATCAACGCACTGCAATCTGAGTTAAATGCGCAGTTTGCCACAGAAGAATTGGCGTTCACAACTTCAGTCCATTCCTGAGGGTGTCTGCGTATATGATTGCATTGCAATGTCTTGTGTTCGGTGCTATCTGCTGGCGGATCTCGCATTCGCTGATTTCACTTGACTTGTGAGCCGCAAAAGGATAAAATTCTGGTTCTTTGTGGTTGGCGTCTTCAGCGGTGGGCTGAATAGCCCCAATTTGAAGGCGTTTTCTTTAGCTGGAGGTTTGTAGAATAGTGTTTGAAAGCAATGGTAAGACAGGAAATCCTCGGATTGCACAGATATATGCATACGCTGTCAGCTTTGCCGCTTTGATTGCATTAGTAATTATGACTGTGATCGGTATCATCGGCGCTGCAAAGGTAGCCCTGCCCGAGTACAGTCTATCCAAGCACGAGTATCTGTCTTTACAACGAGAGACTCATGCAGTCACAGTTCCCGACGTCGGTATTGTAGTACATGATACGTCGGTTGCAGAGTATCCCCTGGATGAGCCGGTTGCTGATTCTGCTGCACCTGAGATAGATGTAGCTCGTGCTCCCGTCTCCCAGAGGAAGCCGCGTCCTCAGTTGAACTCTGAAGATATTCTGGCCTCCCAGCGACACGACGGAATAAACAACCTGATTCATATGTTTGCCACGTGGCTTGTCTGTATCCCCGTCCTTTGGTTCCACTTCGTGTGGGCGGGGCGTCTCGGGGCGCGCGAAGCCAGGTACAGGAGCAATGAGCAGCGCTATCCGAGGAAGCGCCCGTCCCGACCGAGACCACCAAAATCGGGTTGACATTGGCTGTCCTCGACGATATTTTCGATGGGTCTGTTTTGAAATATTGAACTCAACATACAGGAGTGGATAAGGGTGAAAGAATACAAAATCGATCAGATTCGAAACCTAGCACTGTGTGGACACAGCAGTTGCGGAAAGACCACTCTAGCTGAAGCAATTCTATTTGTTACCGGAACCAGCACTCGATTTGGCAAGGTCGATGACGGCACAACTGCATCCGATTTCAACGATGATGAGATATCCAGAAAGATATCGATATCAGCAGCGCTTCTGCATGCTGATCATAAAGGAACTAAGTTCAACCTGGTAGATCTTCCGGGATATCCCGATCTGTTCGGTGAGACTGTTGCTGCGCTTCCTGCAGTTGATGTTGCTGTGATAGTAGTTAGCGGCACGGCAGGAGTCGAAGTGACAACTGAGCAAGCTTTCAGATACTGCGATAAAGGCGACCTCCCTCGGGCGTTCGTTATTAACAAGCTCGATAAGGAGCACGTCGAATTCGAACCGCGACTGGCTGAGGTACAAGCTGCCTTTGGGCACAAGGCCGTACCGGTTCAGCTCCCGATTGGAGAGGGACTCGGTTTCAAGGGCATCATAGATCTGATCGAGATGAAGGCCTATACATACGATGCAAACGGGAAGGCCACTGAGTCTGAAGTTGCCGGCGATGACAAGAGCAGGGCAGAGTCGGCACGCGAGAAGTTGATTGAAAACGTAGCTGAATCTGATGACAAGTTGCTCGAGAAGTTCTTCGAAAGTGGCGAGCTTGCACCCGATGAAATAGTACTCGGGCTCCGCAAAGGGATTCAAAAGCGGTCCATTTACCCGATCTTTGTCACTGCTGCGTACACAGCCGCAGGCGTGTCCACTTTCTTGGATTTCGCGTCGAAATTCTTTCCAACTCCGGCTGACAGAGGCCAAGTCAAGGGAATCTTTCCCGGTACAACCGATGAGAAGATCCGCAAGATTGAACCCGATGGAGTTCCAACCGCGTTCGTTTTCAAAACCGTGTCAGAGCCTCATGTCGGCGAGCTCTCCTTTATCCGTGTATTCAGCGGTAGTCTCAGTCATGGTGATGAGCTGTACAACATGACATCTGAGTCGGCCGAGAAGATCGGTCAGATTTACGTTACCAACGGAAAAGACCGGAAGGAGACTGGCACTGTTCCCGCAGGTGACATGGCTGCTCTCGTGAAGTTGCGCCAGACGCACACCGGTGACGTATTGACTTCCAAAGGTGATGTGTTCGCGTTTCCCAAACTGGATTACCCGACTCCTGTTGTCGATCTCGGTATTCGGCCGCTTGCCAAGGGCGACGAAGAGAAGATAAGCACCGGACTGACAAGATTGCGAGAAGAGGATCCTACATTCAAATTGGTCGCTGATCCTGAATTGAGACAGACACTGATATTTGCGCAGGGCGAGCTTCAGATTGATATCCTCGTCAGCAAACTCAAAGAGCGATTCGGCGTTCAGGTCGAACTCGAGAAGCCAAAGATCCCGTATCGCGAGACCATTCATGGTAAAGCGGAAGTGCAGTACAAATACAAGAAGCAATCGGGCGGCCGTGGTCAGTATGGAGACGTGCATATAAGAATGGCTCCAAAGCCTCGCGGTGAAGGATTCGAGTTCGTAAATTCTGTCAGTGGTGGTGTGATTCCGACCAAGTTCATCCCATCGGTGGAAAAAGGCGTCATTGAAGCGATGCTGGTTGGACAGTTGTCGGGCCACAAGGTTGTAGATATCCAGGTGGAGCTCTTCTATGGATCATCCCATTCAGTGGACTCATCTGATATGGCCTTTAAGATGGCAGGCCTGTTTGCATTCAGGGATGCTTTCATGAAGTGCAACCCGGTACTGCTTGAGCCGATTTACAATATCGAAGTTCGCGTGCCGGAAGAATTCACCGGCGACATTATGGGCGACATTTCATCGAGACGCGGACGTATCGGCGGCATGAGCCCCGATGGCGCGCAGCAGGTCATCAAAGCTCAGGTCCCGCAATCTGAGCTATATAAGTATTCAACGCAGATTAAGTCTCTAACTCAGGGACGAGGTTTATATACCAGACAATTCTCACACTACGAAGAAGTGCCCAGAGAAGTACAGGAGAAGATTGTCGAGGAGTATAAACGAGAGAGAGAGACTGAAAAGTAGTTAATTTTAGTTGACTTGATTCCCGTCAGTTTGATATTGCGTTGATCCTGACAACACGGGCTGTGTTGTTGATAGGATGATCGAGAAAGAACATCATTTCAGCACATGAGGAGGCTTGAATTCGAATTCTCATATTTTTTCGGCGTAACGCCGAAAATTCCCCTGCTCTTGAAAGTGCTTACAACAAGCCTCGGTCTTGACCGGGGCTTGTCTTCGTTCTTGTCAATGGCATTTCAGATGCACTCAGCCCCGCTGGGGCGATATTCCACGATATCCCAGTTTTTGACTTGACAATGTGCATGCATTTAAACTATCCTTTACCCATTAATTTAATTTGTGGAATATTGAACGAGGAATCTATATGGGGATTTGCTAATTGGTCAGATTGCAATTCCGGCGCAGGTGTACCACTGACTTCGTATTGAAAGGAGAGTTAGAGCATGCAAGAGAAAGGATCGTTCCTGTCA
>JAHJOQ010000139.1 GCA_018820315.1 Candidatus Zixiibacteriota bacterium
CGTCCACTTGTTCCGTCTTTATGTCGAAGTTATCTGCCATGCAGATAGCTTACCGCATTTTTCAAAGCCCGTCAATTTTTGACCGAACCATGAGCTATAGACGATCGAATGGAGGAACAATGGCAAAGACTATTGAAGCATTATTTGACGGAGCGGTTTTTCGCCCTGTTGAGCCAATTACACTCAAGCCGAACACGCGCGTGCGCATCACTTTCGAAACCCCGCGTCTCGCAAGGGAAAAGCGATCGTTTTTACAAGTTGCATCCTCGCTAAAATTAGAGGGGCCTCCAGATTGGTCCACTAACCTTGAAGAATATCTGTATGAGAAGGGCGGGCGTGAGGGCTGAAATCTTTCTCGATGCCGCGTATGCAATTGCGTTAGCCTCACCCAATGACTACTTTCACGAGCAGGCTGTCCACTTGGCGCGCCAGTTACAACAATCCAAGACATGCCTGGTGACTACTCGGGCTGTAATCCTGGAAATCGGGAACGCCCTGTCCAAGCAGCGCCATCGTCAAGATGCTGTGACGCTACTCAGCGCCCTTGAGACTGACCCTAACGTAAAGATAATTCCGCTCTCAGAACAACTCTACGATAAGGCATTTCTCCTGTTTCAAGAAAGGTCAGATAAAGAATGGGGGCTGACAGATTGCGTGTCTTTTGTCATCATGACCGAGAGGAAGATCAGCGCGGCATTGACCACAGATGTTCACTTCGAGCAAGCGGGGTTTCAAGTGCTGTTACACAAAGAATCAAAGTAATGGGGAGTTTACGAGTCATCTCCGGCACGGCCAAAGGCCGCCGGTTGAAATCCGTCCCCGGCGAGAGCACCCGCCCGGTCACCGACATGGTGAAGCAGGCGCTGTTCAACATCCTAGCCGGAGACGTGGTGGACGCCGCCTGGTGGGATCTGTTCGGCGGCACGGGCGCGGTAGGCATCGAAGCCTTGAGCCGCGGCGCGGCCTTCGTCCGCTTCGTGGAGCTGAACCGGCAGGCCGTCGAGACCATTCAATGGAACCTGGAGCATACCGGTTTCAGAGATCGGGCTGAGGTGCGGCGCGGGGATGCCTTTGCCATGCTGGCCGCCCGGCCCGACCGCGCTTTCGATTACGTTTACATCGCTCCGCCGCAATACAAGGAAATGTGGTCGAAGGCGCTGCTGGCGCTGGACGCCAATCCCGGCTGGCTGAGCGAGGGGGCATGGGTCATTGTGCAAATCCACCCCAAGGAATATCAGCATCTGGCTTTGAAGAACCTGGAAGAATTCGACGAGCGGAAATACGGGAGCACGCTGTTGGTGTTCTATGAGAAATCAGTCCCAAGGGTCTTGGAGACCCTTAGGGACTGATTTATTCCCCCGAGGTTAGCGCTTGCATCCGAGGGGGGATTGTTGTATAGTAATAGCAATCGTTGCAGGAAGGATGCTTTACCACCTCACTATTCAACTTAGGATTTTATACAGGCCGCCCATAGTCCATTAGAACGTCTGTTTAACCACGGTGTTAGCCCGCTTATTACCTAACTTTTCTTTGCCCTAATACTGATTTATTAACTTCTCTATCAATACGGAGGTTTCAGGATTATGAACACTTACTCAAATTTCTTGAAATCACATTCACAGATATTTACTGCTTTCTTGATTGTTGAAATACTGTTGGCTTCATGCACAAGTGCTCCAATTTCCTCTCACGCCCTCGAATGGCAGTGGCCGAGGAGCGATCCCAGTGTTGCTCAAGAATACGGGGTTCTTAATACTTATGTTGGAAAATACCATACTGGTTTAGATATCGAGGGAACTGGAGAAGCTGTATTCGCCGCTGCACAAGGAACGATTGTTAATTATTCTCCCAATAAGGCCGGAGCGTGCCCGGATTACAACGCCTCGGTTGATAATCACAATATGCAAGGCTTTGTCATACTCCAGCATACTATGCCGGATGGAAGCAAGAAATATAGCCTATACGTTCATCTGAATCAGATAAACGAGAACTTAAAAATAGGCCAAGAAATAACCCGTGGTACACCACTAGTACAGAACGGCGGAAATCCTTCGGTAGTTTAGGCAGTCAGCGGGCGACCCGTGTATGTCCATTTGAAAGGCTTGGCCATCGTGCGGTTGAAGTAATCGATGAACTTCAGAATCCGCTGCCGCAGGTCATCCACCGAGATAAAGCTGGCTCGTTTCAACAGCTTGCGAACCAGGATACTGAACCAGATCTCAATCTGGTTTAACCAGGAGGTGTGTTTCGGAGTGTAGACAAACCGAATGCGGTGGCTTTCATCTTCCAGAAACGCTTTGCGGGTTCCCATGGATTGCATGATACCAGACTTACCCTTAACCCCCAGGTCGGCGCTAATCTGGCATGCTTCAGCCACCAAGCGTACCAGCCCCTCGGACTGATGAGTATTGAGCTGGTCGGTGATGAAGATCCACTTGGCATCCGTGTCTGTCGCAATGGTCTGGCGAACGTGTGCCACGGTATCCTTTTCAGTCCGGGTGGGGCCCAGAGACGGCGTGACCACTTGGCCGGTAGCCACTTCCAGGTTGGCAATCAAGGCCAGAGTGCCATGCCGGATATACTCGAACTCGCGTAACTCGACCTGACCCGACCTCACCGGCCGGGTGGGATGTTTGCGTTCAAGAGCTTGGATGCCGGTCTTCTCATCCAGACTGATCAGGTGAACGCCCTGTTGATGCAGCGTAGGCACTGCGGCATAGTGGTCGCAGATGGTCTTGACCTCCGCGTCAAAGGTGACGGGACCCTGGTTCCGTTCGTTGTTGAGCCAGTAGCGGCTCAAGTGAGGCTTTATGTCCTCATCATTCAAGATGCGCCCCACATGACGCGGAGAAATGGCGCTTACGACCTGGCGTTGGATGAGTTCCTCGGCCAGTTCACGGGATGTCCAATGGTCAATCTCTCGCTCCGATGCGCGAGGGTCCTCGCAAGCCAGCGCGGCGACCAGAACGAGTTGCTCTGGGGTGAAGGTATCGGGTGTGCCTGGCCGTGAGGCATCCGACAGCGTTGCTTCTACCAATGCCGTAAGATCTTTGGTCTCAAGACCTGCGGTCAGACGGGGTTCTGCCTTGAGCCAACGTTCTCGCCACTTACCAGCAGTGTCTATGGTAATATCGAGCCGTTGCGCGATTTCTGTGTTGTTGGCTCCGGCAGCGGCGTAGAGAATAATCTTAGCGCGTAGAACCAACCAGTAAGGATTGGTGTAGCAGTGCGTGATTTTTTCCAACATTTTCTTGAGCGTTGGCGTGAGCTTGATCTCGGATGGTTTCGGACCGCACATGTTGATTCCTCTTCGATAAGGTTGTTTTGGTACAGCCCGATATTATGCCAAATAATCGCTCTGCTATCCAGTCCAATTTTTCGGCAGTCTGTAACTACCGAAGGATTTCAGCCGCCGTGTACTAGGAACTACAGGGGTTTATCTTCGAGACTGCAGGCAAGTATCCCATGTTCATTTTGAGATAAAAGATCAACCTATTCTTGAAAATCCGAGCGGAGGAGATTCTTGTGATTACGAAGGATCTTTAGGACCTTGTTGGGGATATACGCCAAATCCTCCGGATAATTATGGGTATTACAATCCAAGAGATTTCATACCAGCATTGGGAACAACCGCTTCTGTTCCAATAACTATAACA
>JAHJOQ010000140.1 GCA_018820315.1 Candidatus Zixiibacteriota bacterium
AATAAGAAGCTCTGGGTCAGGTTGATCCAGATACTGTTGATCCTCGCGTTACTGTATTTCGTCGGCAGTCGCATTATCACCAACTGGACTCATGTTAGCACATACGACTGGAAGATCAATTACTTTCTGCTGGCAGTCTCTCTCCTCACCATGCTTTCTGCTTTGTTCGTAATGAGCATTGTGCTCTCTATAATCCTCGGGACTCTGTCGAAGAATGTATCGATTGCCAAAGCATTCAAAATCGCATATTTGTCCCAGCTTGGAAGATACCTTCCTGGAAAGGTGTGGCAGCTGTTCGGAATGATACACCTTGCCGGCAAAGAGGGTGTTTCCCGAGCCGAGGCTGTAACGAGTTTTGTTCTGGCACAGATTTTTACCACACCTCCGGCACTGCTGATTGTCGCGGGGTTTCTGATCCTGCCCGGGTATTATCTGGATTCTGCGTTCATCTCTCCGACAATCGGATACGTTGTTATCGGGATCTCACTTATTCCTGTTGTCATACTCTTCAAGCCGTCATGGCTGCGCAATATAATCAATGCCATCGTGACGCGCTTCGGTTCAGATGCGATCAAGTTTCATGTGCGTGGTCGGATTGGAGCGAAAATCCTTGCGATGTACTGTGTCGGTTGGATTCTGTACGGGACAGCGTTCTACCTCTTTCTTATATCCGTATCCGATTTCCCACCGGGGAACTATCTTCAAGCGGTTGGCATTTTCGCAGCCGCGTATCTGATTGGCTATTGGAGTATCCTGACACCGGGTGGTATCGGTGTGCGAGAAGCTGTCCTTGTGTTGTTCCTAAGTCCGATATTCGGGAGCGGTGTTGCCGCTGCGATCGCGGCATTCGCGCGGGTCTGGTCGATTGTCGGCGAGCTGATTGCATCAGTTATTGCCCTGAGGATACGGTAGATTTGCTCGCGTCAAAGTCAGCGCCTACTCCACTGGCCAAGGCCAAGTGTCGGCTTTGACTGCTTTGTAATTGGAATCGAGTTCATCCTGGAGCAACACCAGTGCGGTGATGCGCCGCGCCATTTCGGTGACGTACTCGGCCTCCTCTATCTTCAAACCACGGCCAAGCATCACTTTCTCCCGATAGCTCAGCCACTTCTTGATTACTTGATAACCTCCAATGTAGTACTCCCATACTATCTGCGGAATATTTGCCCAGTACGCTTCATTGTTCAGGTAGACGTCAAGAGTGTTTACTCCAAGACGGCTGTCACCCGTGCCGCCGATAGCACGAATGTCAGACTTCCCTTTGCCCGGCATGCAGACTCCAGACTTGCCGTGGTGTCCCCAACCGGCGGTCATATCGAGCTCTCCTTTGACTGGATCGAGTTCACCACCGCCAACCTTTGTGATAACGCCGATATCGACGAGCTCTTTGCGGATGCGGCCGGAGGTTATACCATCGACCGGCTTTTCCGTATCCAGCAGCGCAGCGACCCGCCGACCGAGTTCCTCAGATTCGATCAGTGCCTTCTTTGAAGCCGGCAGGGGGATTCGCGGCCAGTCTTGGCGGATGCCGTCGGCATTCTCCGTAAGATACGCTGGACTGTACCCGATAGCCAACGCGTGCACCCAGATGATACCGGCCGTTTCGTGATCTTTGTCAGGATTGTCTATGCCTAATTGTGCTAGATACGCTCTTGCGGTTGGCGACAGATTAGCTGTGGTTCTTGCTTTAGGCACAACTTTTTCGAACGCCTCGGTCTGGTTGCCAGCAATCTTGGTGAGTTTCGCCTCGTGGCGCAGGCGAAGGGGGAAATGGCGGGCATGGCCGGAAAGGAAGTCGTAATCACAAACAACTACGGACAAATAGAAAGGCGGTCCTTCCGGGTCCTTGTCGGCCGTGTCTCTCGTGATAAAGAAAGAATTCGCGCGCAATTCGGCATGGGCCAACAGCTGCGGAGAAGGCCGCGAGAAAAGTGGCGCGATGTTGGGGTCAAGATACGCGCTTCTCACATCGAATGGCTTAAAAGGGTATAGCTTAATCTTACTTTCTTGGAAGACAACCTTGCCTTTTAGATTCCTTCTGCTCGCGATGGCGTCAAACTCGCCAGACGACTTCATAAACGCAGGGGAACCGTATGTGACTTCATCATCAGGCCGCGATGGGTCAAGGTAGTTCTTAATGCTGGTACAGAGTGATTCTCTCGCGTCAGGCAGCACGATTAATGAATTGCCCCTTCGTTCAATCGGTCCGTTGTATGGTCGTTCGCATGGAATATCGGTTACCCTGGGCCAAGACATGTAATCATCGGATACGTTTGCCGGTCGGAAGGAATAGCGATTTTCAGGCGTGGGGGCAGCTCTTTCGTACCTTCGGTCAAACTGCTTGTAGTTGAGGCTATCAAGCAATTGCAGACGACGGTCAACCGCGCGGGCTGCATCAACGTCATCGCGATACAGCACTTCCGCCGACTTACCGGAAAGGTCATTGTGATTGGCATGTCTTACCCAGAGGGAGATCACGACCCCTTGTTGAATCCCAGTAGAGAACTTAGGTATTGAGAAGATGGTCTCACTGGTGTGGCCATCGGGTGCGTATTCGCTGATCTTTCTGTTGCCATGCATATTTTCAATCCAGAATTTATCAAATGCTCGTAGCAGGTGACTTCGTAGCACCACGTAAGAAGGTTCGGATGTCCATGAGTAGTTTGAAATAAAGCATACGACGCCCTTTCCGCTCTTCGCGATGCGGCGTTCAGCGATTCGGAAAAAACGAACATACAGGTCATCGAGGTTAAATTTCTTTATTCCCCATCCGCCATCTTTGACCGGCGTGGTCAATCCTTTTTTGTAAGCGTCGACGAGTCCCCCTTCTTCTTGGGGGCTGGTCCCGGCGAAAGCGTTGTATGGTGGGTTGCCGAGAATCACTATAATAGGAGCATCTCGCTTTACGCTATCGGCGGCTTCGCGCTCCTCCATCAGTTCTGGAAAGAGGGGGAGGTTGTTCTTTGGGTCCTTTGGGGGTTCCCATCCCGTTAGCGCATTGGTCAGGTAGACGCGCGCGCGTTCATTGCTATCGGGGTGCAAGGGGGCGCCGAGCAACCGCAACATGAGGCCTATCTGAAGATGCGAAACGACAAACGGAGCCGGAAGAATCTCGAATCCGAAGATCCTCTCCATCGCCGCCTTCTTCAGATTCTGAGCTGTAAGTGCGCTCTCGCCCTTCTTGCGCAGAGTCGTGTGGATGCGTCTGATCGTCTCAACAAGATAGGCACCCGTTCCGCAGCATGGATCGAGTACCACGACCCGCTCGTCGGCGAGACCATCGGCAAGTCCGAGCTCAGTACGCAGAACATGATCGACCCGCTCCACTTGGTACTTCACAATTTCGGGTGGCGTGTACCAGACGCCGAGTTGCTTTCGCAATTCGGGATCGTAGGCTTTGAGGAACGGTTCATAAAAGTACTGGACAGCGTGCTCCTCCTCGAACTTCTGAAAGAACTCCTTGCGGACTACTCGATTTAGCACACCACCAGCCCAGTCGAGCACTTCGGCAACACCGAGGGGTTTGAGTTTGGTAGGAGTAGCGATCTGGTCGAAGAGGCTCTTCACCATCGGAACATGAAGAGTCCAGCTCGTTTCATGCCAATTGAATTTCTCTTTTGCCGTTGTATGTTCTCTTGCCCACAGCACCCACGACGAAAATATACCGTAGAACAGTGTCTGGACAAGCGTTGCACGGAAGAAGTGTTCACCCTTGTCTCCCTCGAATTTCATCCCGAGCGCTTCTTCGAGTCCTCGCTTCAAACCTTCGAGTGCTGGCAGATCAGCGGCGAGGGCTACGCGCGCGCGTGCTTCGCGAGCATAGGAGGCGAGAAACCAGGCGATATCCTCCGGATCGGTGAGTTGCGCGGTATGGAGCATAACGCGGCGCAGGAACTCCACAAGACGATCACCCTGGTCAACGGCGGTCTTGCGCGGATAGGCGAGCAGTCTTAGGAAG
>JAHJOQ010000141.1 GCA_018820315.1 Candidatus Zixiibacteriota bacterium
AAGAATGAACCTAGCACCATACGCTGGACCGTAGTGGTTGGCATCCCATAATCCTCCAAGAGTTGACCATGTCTTTGTGCCATGATTCCAGGCGATTGACCAGTCTTCGGGCTCGTTGTCAACATTTCCGTCATCAAATACAAAGTCATACTCCGCCAAGAGCCTGCCGGTAAACATAATGTCCTGAAAGACGCGATGAGTTGTGCGGAAGCCTGAGTCAAACATCGCGACAATGACTCCCTGGCCGGCATAACCGGCATTATGTGCCGGTATCACATTTATTTGGTTCAGTTGATCAAAGGACGCGCCATAGTTCAGGTCGGGAGAGTTGAGGCTCTCAGATGAACCATCTTTTGTTGTTCCGGTCTCGGACGGGTATGTTTTCTTGGCCCCAATCATAGGACGGATCTCAACGACAAATGGCAGATTCGCGATAGCACCGAGCAGAGATATCGGAACTTCGAAACTCGCGGCATTGAGATATCGTGAAGTTCGGCGAGATTCTGCGCCGAGATCAACAACCGCGTTCACGTAGGAGGCTTTCACAGGGACATCGATTATTGTAAACTTGTCCTTGCCCGACTTCTTTCTCCGCGCGAGTGCTCTGTCGGTGATGCGGTCGGATAGAGTGCTTGCAGCCTGTATGAACTCTGACTTCGACGTGATACCTCGGTCCGAGAAAAAGACCCAAATCTTGACTCTACCGTCGATTGATTTGGCGTTCAGGTACTCGATTGTTCTGCTGGAGATTATCTCCGCTGGTCTGGGCTTCACATAGGAATCGGGGAGTTCAACGGATATGTCGCTGCTCACAGCGACCCCCGTCCAGAGGAGAAGAATGGCTATGATTATCGGCAAGATCAATCGATTGGCCTGCATTGTTTTGCCTTTCGTCCTGTAGGTTCGCGGTCGGAACTCCTATTAAGATATCCGTTTCATTATGATTGTCAATCGTAACAATTGTCAATCGGAAACAATTGTTTAGACTTAATGCGGGAGTAATTCCGTAATCTGTTAAACGGTATCCAGAAAAGGGGACTGCTATTGTGATCAGAACTCTTCAGTACATGATCGTCGTATCTGGAATCCGTTGTTTAATAGTCGATTAGGGCATATCTTCAGAAACCGCACTGAGAGGCACACCGCTTGCTGAAACATGCTGTGATGATGGCTCAACTAGCTACAAGGCGGTATCAAATGCGACTGAAGAAGCAAAACGGATTTACGATGATGGAGCTGGTCATAGTGACAGTCATGATTGGATTAATTGCTGCGATGGCAGTACCGGATTTCATCAAATCGATGCAGAAACTCAGATGGCACGGCACCGGCACGGATGTTCTGATTTCACTCAGACCAGCAAGGTCATATGCAAATTCACAGTTTGATGGATAGGATCGTTTCTTGTCATATTCCTACCACACCGGCTCAACACGTTCAGTCGAGTAGACTGTCAAACCACAGACCGGCACGAAGCCAACGGCCTGGGGTAGGAACAGTGCCCAGTTCCGTGTAGGGCGTGTCTAACAGGTTTGTGGCCTCGGCAAATAACTTCACCTTGCCGACTCTCCATGAAAGCCGGGTGTCAATCACAAAATAATCATCCCCTTGAAGCCTCTTGAGATAGCGCAGATTCCAACTTTGTCGCACCGACGCGGACCACCGCTGGCCAACGTCAACAACCACCTGGTGCCGCAGATGATCCAAGACATATTTGGATTCACAATCACCCGCAGTACGCTTAGAATCGAGAAAAGTATAGCGCGCGCTGATATCAGTTACTGGTGACCAACTCCAGGCCTCATTAAGTTTTGTGGCTGCCCCGATTTCCACTCCTCTTGTTGTCACATGCGTAACATTGAGGACCTGCCAGGGATCCTTGGGGTCGTGCCGGGCCCAGTCAATAAGGTCGGTACCCTTGCGCACGAAGGTGGACAGACTGGCTGATACAGAACTGCTCCACAGGCGCGTGCCGATTTCATACGTCCACGACTTCTCCGGTTGAAGGTCAGGGTTACCGATGTTAGCCGGGCTTTGGTAGTGAAGCTCAGTGTAGGTTGGGACCCTGAAGGATTTGCCGACTGTAAAGAACAACCTTGCATGGGGTGACAACTGATATCCCATATCTATACCGGGCCAGATGTTCCAGCCCCAATTGGTGTAGTGGTAGACAGTGGCTCCAGGTACAAAGACCAGTTTGGCTATTGGCGTCAAACTCATCTCGAAAAAGAGCCCTCCTCGAGTCCGGAAATGGCTGCCCAGATTGGTGCTCTTGATCTCTTCACCGGCCAGCTCCGCACCAAGGGTGCTGACACCCCAGAACGATGTCAGGCTGGTTAGCAACTCCACGCCGTATTGGTCAGTTGTATGACGGTTGCGGTACCACTCGGGGCGGTTTCGGTCCAGAATGAAATCGTCTTTGTGTCGCCGCCAAAAGAGCTTCGGGCTCAGCACCGCGCGACCGATCCCAAGCTTGGCGTCGGCTGAAAGGAACAATGTCTTGGTCGCCTCCCACTCGTCAGCGAAGAGGTCGGAATAGAACCGATAGGCGCCGAATTCCTTGTCCAGGTACCGGGCAGAGAAACTGATCGGGCCCGCCCCGGTGAGAACGCGGGCGCTATATCCGAAAGTGGTTGCATCGAATTCAGTATTGCTCCGATACCCGGTAGAATTCATCCGGCCAAGTGTCAGGCGGTGAGTCGTGATGCCCAGCGGATACGACAGTGTCGCCAGGCGTTCAAACAGCCCAAAGTCGCCCGTCGCTATTTCCACATGGGTCAGTTCATCAGCTGCTTGCCTGGTAATAATGTTGACAACCCCTCCCATGGCGTTGGGGCCGTACAGTTTGGACCCGGGACCCTTGAGGACCTCTATACGTTCAATATCAGCCAACGCCACCGGCAAATCGAGATTGTGGTGGCCTGTTTGAGGGTCACTGACCTTGATCCCGTCGATTAGGAATAATGTCTGTTCGAACGTTCCACCACGAATAGACACGTCGGCCTGCACGCCCGACGTTCCCCGCCGCCGGACGTCGACGCCCAGCGCTCTCGCCAGAAGCTCGTCGACGCTACGCACCGGAGCTGCTTCTATTTCACTGCGTCCGATAACAATTACACTTCTGGCAAGGTCGGAAAAGGTCGATGGCGCCCGGGCAGCGGTTACGACAATGACGGTGTCCAGTTCATAGATTCGCTCCTCCTGCGCAAAGCTGGGAAGTGCAAATAGCATGGCAGCCAAGAAAATAATTACTTGTGCTACTCCCGTGTTTGGCTTAAGCATTTGTTCTCTTTACCTCCGTCGGTAGCAATTCCTCCAAACCAAAGTGCAAAAAAACCATGAGCGTGTACTAAAGGCCGGATTCGGAGTCGAACCGAACAGGACACTTGCGAAGCATCCTCAACGGGTTTGCAGCCCGCGGGGAGCACCCGCTCCCTTTACCAGCCTTGTTAGATAATCCTTTGTCCAAGATTGGTCTCACATACCATCATTCAGTGACTCTGATGGCTAACCAAGCACGGTACTGCAACCTCCCTGGTAAGTCCGTTTCCGAACAAGGAGCCAGCACCCTGGCTGAACGACCGTAATATGCCCTGGGCAGACACAGTGTCCTGTATTCCAACTCATGATGACTGAGCAGTTCAAAACTGTGGATAGAATAGTTGTCGCTCTCGATGATGTCAAGGCGAAAGTTCGTCTCGGCAGTTCCGGGTATACAGATTTCATTTGCCCAGGCTCCTTCTTCGTCATATATTCCCTTGAAAGAATGTCAATTGAGGAAGTACTATGCAGGCTCACGCGCTAACCATCTACGGAGCATTGGCTAGATCGCCTTCAACTTGGCGGGAGATTCCCCTTCTGCTGGGGTTCAACCTTGTACTGGTAGTAACTTCATATGTCTCGTTCCAGCTGCCATGGTCTCCGGTTCCGTTCACGGGCCAAACGTTCGGCATCTTGCTCATCGCGATAGCGCTCGGCCGCCTGCGCGGGGCAGGAGTAGTCCTTGCCTATCTCGGAGAAGGAGCTATGGGACTCCCTATTTTTGCCGGAGGCAACGCCGGAATGGGAGTCTTGCTCGGCCCGACTGGGGGGTATCTGATCGGTTTCTTGGTGGCGGCATTTGTTGTCGGGTGGCTGGCCGATATCGGCTTCAGCCGCAAGTATCATTTGTCCTTATTGGCTATGCTTGCGGGAATGATAGTCATTTACGTCTGCGGTCTGGCTTGGCTGGCTCTCTTTGTGCCTGCTGACAGGCTGTTAGCGGCCGGGCTGTATCCTTTCTTGCCGGGTGCGGCCATAAAGCTGGGGCTGGCATCAGTGATGCTGCCTACTGTATGGAGGTTTGTCGGCACACGACCGAGCTGAAGATAAGTTGTAGCTGATCGCGGAAATGTAAGGCAGAACCAAAGCGATTCTGGCTTTTCTCATTCGGGTCAGAACCAATGGCTCAGCCTCGGGCTTCATGCCAGTTAAGGATAATTTCAGGCAGATGATGTGGAGTTCTGTCGCCTAGAGCAATTACAGCCAGTAGCT
>JAHJOQ010000142.1 GCA_018820315.1 Candidatus Zixiibacteriota bacterium
GAGGATTTCTTCATGGCAAGGCATACATCTTCTCGACCGACGAAGGTGTTCTCGCCGGATCATCAAATTTCACGGCAGCAGGGCTATCCTCGAATCTTGAATTGAATCTCGGTCACTATCAACCGGGGCTTGTGACACGCGTCGAGGATTGGTTCGACAGCCTGTGGAATGAAGCTGTGCCGTACGATCTCGCGAGCATCTATCAGGAGCGATACGAGGAATATGATCCATATCTGATATACCTTCGAGTGCTCTGGGAGCTGTACAAGGACGATATGAACGCGGAACGTCAGCCGAGCGGCCGGATCCCGCTGACGACTTTTCAGAATGACGGACTGCTTCGCGCACTGAGGATTCTGGATCAACATAACGGCGTTATAGTAGCGGATGGGGTCGGCCTCGGGAAGACTTTCATAGCGGGCGAGATGATGCGCCTGGTGCAAGAAAACCGCCAGCGTGTCTTGTTGATCTCGTCAGCAACAT
The DNA here is from genome assembly GCA_018820315.1 of Candidatus Zixiibacteriota bacterium. Classification (NCBI taxonomy): domain Bacteria; kingdom Pseudomonadati; phylum Candidatus Zixiibacteriota; species Candidatus Zixiibacteriota bacterium. Next base: position 484 of record JAHJOQ010000142.1, read on the forward strand.
TGCGTGACGGAACTTGGGAGAGATTCCAGAAACGGACTCAATTGCGATTTGAGAATTTGTCTTATGAGCAGCTTGTGCAGGCGGGACCACAGGAAGGAAAGCCGGAAGAATATGAGCTTGTTGTTGTCGATGAGGCTCAAGCATTCCGCAATCCGGACACTCATCGTGCCAGAGCATTACGATTGCTTCTTCGCGGCAAGCCTCCCAAGAAGCTGGTTTTGATGACCGCTACACCGGTCAACAACTCGCTGTGGGACCTCTACTATCTGATGACATATTTCCTCAAGCATGACGCGGTCTTTGCTGACAAGGGCATTCGATCTCTTAAAGAACGATTCGGCGAGGCGCAGAAAATGGATCCGTTCGACTTGCGGCCGGATGTCTTGTTCGACGTGCTTGATCCCGTGACTGTGCGCCGCACGAGACGCTTTGTGCAACGATGGTATCCGCATGAGCGGATTCCGGGTCCTGAAGGCACGATGATACCTGTTCGCTTTCCTACTCCACATGTTGACAAGATAGAATACAATCTTGAGGAGGTTCTGCCGGAGGGATTCTTCGATGAATTCCAGCAGGCGTTGGCTCCCGAAGAGGGCGATCCGAAACTGACCATGGCGCGCTATAAACCGTCGGCATTCCTCAAGGAAGATGGGGTTCAAGAGAATGAGATGACGCTCGTTGGACTTCTGCGTTCTGCGCTTCTGAAGCGATTCGAGTCATCGATATATGCTTTCAAACGGACGACAGAGAGGATGACGCAAGCGCACAGCAGATTCCTGCAGGCAATCGATGCTGGATATGTTCCCTCACCACTGGCTATGGAAGAGCTTACAGAGACCGATTCAGATGATGCAATCGAAGAGCTTCTTGAAGAGGCCGGCTCGAATCCGGTTTCTATGTATCGCATCGAGCAATTGAGAGCTGATGTCCAGAGCGATTATGAGTTGTTGAAATCATACGCGGATGTGGCAGCAAGCATAGATCGCGATATGTCGCCTAAGCTGAAGCGACTGAGAGAAGCACTGTTAGACATCTTGGGACAGGCTGAGAAGGAAGCGGGCGGGGATGAGTATCCACGTGATAACATCAAAGTGCTGATATTCTCTTACTACGGTGACACCGTGCAGTGGATTTTCGACTATCTTACCGAGAAAATCGATACGGATAGAAGGCTCGCTCCATATCGTGGAAGACTTGCGGCACTTGTTGGCGACAGATCATTACAGGGAGATTCTCGTGAGGCAACGATCTTTGGGTTCGCACCAATTTCGACGGAAGCTCCCGAGCGATTCGCGAAGAATCGGTTCGACGTTCTGGTCACAACCGACGTGCTGGCCGAAGGGATGAACCTTCAGCAAAGCCGGCACATAATCAATTTTGACCTGCCATGGAACCCGATGCGGCTTGTACAGCGCCATGGACGTATCGACCGTATTGCCAGTCCGCACACTGATGTATTCATCAAGTGTTTCCTCCCTGATGTCCATCTGGACGATCTGCTGAGGCTCGAACGGCGGGTGCGGAGCAAACTGGCTCAGGCAGCGGCATCAATTGGCGTTGAGTCCGAAGTCATCCCACACGGTTCAACCGGAGAGGTGACATTTGCGGAAACGAAAGAGCAGATCGAAGCATTGCGTCGCGGCGAAACTGAGTTGTTCGAGCGTGGCGATGAAATCGAGGGCGCTCATTCCGGCGAGGAATATCGACAGGAATTACGTAAGGGTCTCGAAGAAATGGAGCGCGAGATCATAGGTCTGCCTTGGGGGGCCGGGTCGGGATTGGCTAATGGAAAGCAGAAGGGCTGGTTCTTCTGTGCTCGCGTGGGAGAGAAGGTGTTTCTGCGATTTGTTCCTGCTGACAAAGAACTGATTCTGTCGGATACCCTCGGTTGCTTAAGACAAATTGCGTGCGACAAATCGACGCAACGATCTCTCACCGATGATATGTTCTCGGGTGCGTACGATGCTTGGTGTCGTGCACGAAAGGACATATTCGATGAGTGGATGCGCGCGACTGATCCGAAGAATCTGATGCCAAAAATCAGGCCGCTGTTCCGAGAAATCGCCGAGCACTTACGAAATAACCCTGCGCCGAATGTCCCGCAGCAGAGCCTCGAAGAAGCAGTGGATGCTGTAATGGCACCATGGGGAGTGCGATACGAACGCGAACTGCGGCCAATAATGCACGACGAAGCGACCACAGACGAACAAAAATCGACTGCATTCCTCGACAAAATCCAGGAACTCGGCATGTCACCATATTCGACTCCCGAACCGCTTCCGCTCATTGATGAAGGCGAGGTGACGCTGGTTTGTTGGATGGGAGTAGGGAATAGGTAATTGTCAGGTTGAAACATATACCACGATGCTTTGAATTGACTAATTTAGAGTAACGTCTTAAATTGGATGATCGGGATTGTTGAACATCTTAGGGATGAAGAGTGCAAACACCTTGAAGCTCTCGAACCTTATATGAACTTTGAATACTCTGGAGAAAAAGGAAAATACGGCGAGTACTGTAACCATCAGCCGCACTTGAGTCGCTCGACAATGTGACCCCGGGAGATGTCTATTCCGGCAGAGCGGCATTGATCTTAGATCAGAGGGAAAGAACCAAACAGGAAACGATCAAGAAAAGGAGAAACGAATACCGAAAAGCGATTACGATAAGGCAAACTGTCTCTTAACTTGATGTGCACCGTGTCCGAATCGTATGACGACATACAGTCTCACCCTTCCGACCCTCAAGGACTATCCTGATCTTCTCCTCAGCCGTAAACTTCCGCCGGGTCTGCCGCCGGATCTCCTTCGCCACAGCTTCTGGCCTCTGATTCTGCTTCCCACTCATCGGACACTCCTTTCGCTAAGACCAACATACTAAAACTACGTCTTAACCAAAAGCCTGTCCGCGTATGACTTTAGCTGAACCGACACAGCCTCTCATAACATATCCATTATAATCCTTGTTAAGATACTAAAGGATTGACAACGACTGCCGATAGATTTGTTGTCTAGTAGAATTCTAGACTGAACCAGAAGGGGGCGCACTGCACTTGCGGGGCTAATAGAGACATCACCCAGGGCTAATAGACATCACCCGTTGAAATCGATTGTGGCTCACCTATTGTCATCGACGGAAGGTGGGCGACAAAAACTCGAATGAAATAAAATGCCAACGCTGATGGAGTAATTTCTAGGCGTTGGATATTGAAACAAACCCTACACCCCGCTCACGGGGTGTGAGGAATTCACAATCTAAACGGAGGTGGAGAAATGGCAGTAGAAAAAGCAATCGGGTCATCCAGTCTGGTTGAAGTCGTCGACCGGATCCTGGACAAGGGTATCGTCATCGATGCCTGGGTGAGAGTCTCTCTGGTAGGCATTGAACTGCTTGCCGTTGAAGCCAGAGTGGTCGTGGCTTCGGTCGAGACCTACCTTAAGTATGCTGAGGCCATCGGTCTGACAGCCACAGCAGCCTAAGGGGCCAAACACCTGAGGGGATTCCTGCCGAATCATCCTTGTGCTATAAGTACGGACAAGCATGATTCGCCAAGAAGCTCCCTTACTACTGACGAAAAGGACATGGGCTTATGGGAATTGCTGAGGACATGAAAGCACTCACACAGGAAATCGTTTCCTCTTATCAATCGAGAATTCCTACGATAGGCACGATTGTGTATGATACTCACCGACTCCTTGATGACTTCAGGACCAGAAGAAATGGAATGAGTAATCAACTCAAGGATACGCTCGCCAGAGCACGATCCCTAAGGAAAAAAGACTTTGCTAACATGATGAAAGATATCCTTTCCTGTCAGGACGAGAAAGAAGACCGGGTGAGGGACTTGCTAAAGACTTTTTTCGAAGAACAGAATGAGATAGCCACAGTCCTGAAGAAGAGTCTGGCGGAGGGGGGAAAGATCAAGATAGATGATTTCAGGGAGATGTTGCAGAATATACAAGCAAGGCAGAAGGCCAGAGAGAATGAGATGAGTCTGATGCTGAAGGAGTTTCAGAAGGAGTATAGAGAGATGGCCGAGTCATTGAGCAGCCTTGTGAATGAAAAGGAGACTATACAGATCAAGGATTTCAAGAAGGCGTTAAGAAATATCCGTTCAAGACAAATAGTAGAGCGAACAAGGCAAGTCAGGGAAGAACTGGATCATTTCGAACAAGAGCAGGCAAGTATGCTTCATCGGGAGCATGAACTCGCCGCTGTTATGGACGCGGAAAAAACAGATCGATTCATAGAGAGTGAGAGCCGAGAGAGAGAAGAAATGACCATGGTTGGCCTTTGAGCCATGGTCAAGCA
>JAHJOQ010000143.1 GCA_018820315.1 Candidatus Zixiibacteriota bacterium
AAATAAAGGAAGCTGCATAACTGGAGAACTTGAGGATACTATCAAAACAATCATCCACAACTCTTGACAATATCTCTGGTAGTATTGACATCGACCTGAGCTGCATCCGACTCAATCTGGCTGAAATCGGGATTGCAGGTTGCTTCGAGCGTTACATCCGATGACAGGGCATATTTCCCGCCGACAGATAACCCACCCATTACATCGCTGTAATCGAAACCTGACCGCGGAGCGCTGAAATCCTTCAATTGACCAGATTGATAAGCCACGTATGTCGGAAGAATCTCAAAACCTCTTCCCGGTTGCACTCCGGCTATTCCATCGACAGTCCCCCATTGGCATAGCCAGCACGACTCGTTGCGATCATAGGCAGCCCACGAATATTGGTGAAAACTCGCGCGCGGGCGATTTCGCCAGAAATCGATCTTCCATGACTGCACGGCCTGACTTGGAAAGCGCATGATCGAGAACGGTATCGCCATCTCAACTTGATATCCGGATATCGAAATTCTTGCAGCAGAGTGCCACACAAGGTCGAAAATCTGCTCGTTATGTTTCCCGGTGTCCGAAAAAGCTGATAGCGCAGTCAACCTACGCTGATTCCTCTGGAGCCACTGTGATATCACTGGTCATATACGAATTCCGTGTCTTATGGTTGCGCCAGAATCAGGCAACAATACAAATCTGACTATCACCTACACTCTGTAGTTGAACCTGAATTCTGATGCTTACAGCATCCTTAAAAGATTTCGTTTAGACTGAAGGAATATGTGTGTTGCTGGCCTGCCGTAGCATCATGGCGGACCGAGGATCGATTTATATTGCGATAGGGTTCAGCAGACTATTCGCGGAGAGCGGGCAGAGATCTGACCGAAAGCAGTCTGTGCTCCTGCTTAAGGATCTTCCCTACAACGCTGATGAATTGCCGTTGAGAAAGTGCCTGAAGCGCATAGGGATTCCAGACTGTCTTCGCCCCGCGACGGGGCGCTTTCGTACGGTCTCTCTGGATAGCCATTCTTATGACTCCTTCTATAGATATACGGCTACTTCCATAATATCAGTAGCGTTTATATTTTCTACTGTGTAGACAATTCAAATTAGATGAAAGTGAGTAGCGAGTTAGGTTTGGAATAGCACGGCGCGTCGACAGATCACTTGCGGTGGCACTGAATGCAAAGGTCCCCGTCCGGGTTCAGCGGAAGATACGGTTCGAAATCGGCCCCGTGGAGCTGGTGGCAACTCATGCAGGTCACAGATTCGTTGGTCCGTTTATCTATCACGTCGGGACCTACAGGATGGGACCCGCTGTGAGCATCCTCGTGGCACTGGACGCAAAGATCGGTGCCAACGCTTGACAGATACATCTGGTTGTCGGAACCGTGCGGTGTGTGGCAGTTCGTGCAGTTCATATGGTCATGCGTGTAATAAGAATCTTTGCTCTTGTCAGCGAATTCCTCACCGTTGAAATGACACCTGAAACACAACACCGGCTGCTCGGCCGCCAGAAGCGAACCTGTCGGAGCAGCATGCGGATTGTGACAGTTCAGGCAGGACTTTTCGTCGTCGAGATTATGATGGTACTTCTTGCCGCCTTCTTTATTTAGTGACGTATGACACTTCGTGCAGACTGTCTTGACATCGGCATTCAGCGCATAAGCCGACCCACCAGCACCTGTAGAATGGCAGGCACTACATTTGCCTGCAGCAAATGGGTTGTGCTGATTTGCCATGATCAGACCTTTGAGCGAACTCGAATGCGGGTCGTGGCATGTTGCGCAATTCGACTCAGAAATCTTATAACCCTTATGAGCCGTTGCGAACGCAGCGTTCTGCTGATGACAACTGAAGCAGAGTCCCGGCAGTCCACCACCTTTCAGCAAGCCTTCCGCCTCTGTTCCGTGAGGATCGTGGCAGACCATGCAATTTCCCTTCGCGACCGGTGAATGTACGTTCGACCTCGCCAACCAGGTGATCACACTCTGGTGGCAGCTCTCGCAGAGTGAAACAACACGCTGTTTCAACTGATTCCTGTGATCCGATGCGTGCGGATCATGGCAGGCGAGACAGTCGCCGTCGAGTGCCGGACGATGCACTGTCGCATGACTCATGTCGTCTTTGACATCTGCATGACAGGACAGGCAGAGATCGCCGGGCTCATCGGCCAGCAGCGCGGCATGGCTTGAGGCATGCGGGTTGTGACAATCGGAACACTTGCCTGCACTCAAAGCGGTGTGAACACTCTTGCTGGAGTTGAGACTCTCGATGTCGGAATGACACGTATAACAAATCGCGGGCTCGTCAACTTCGATGGTTGCAAAGCCTGTGCATACCAGGCATGCCAGCAAAACAAATGTAAGAGTGAACAGCCGCATCAGTTCTCCCCCTCAACATCAGAGTCAGGGTGACAGGTATTGCAGGCCAGGCTCATGAATGGATCATGGGTATTCTTATGCATCAGAGCAGGAGTATCAGATACGTGCGGATCGTGGCATTTTCTGCAGTCAATCTGGCTGCCGCTTAGACTGAGGTGTTTGGACCTGAAACTATCATCATCCCCATCGTGACAATTAAGGCAGAGAGGTGGAACATCCTCAGCGAGCAATGTCTTGAACTGGCTCTCATGTGCAACATGGCACCCGAGGCAATCGCCATCTTCCGCAGGCACATGAACCGTGCCGTTCGCTATGCGCTCTTTCAAGTCAGTGTGACATGAGTAGCAGAGAGTCCCCGACTGATCGAGAAGAAGGTGTTCTATTTTGGACATATGCGGCTGGTGGCATCCGGTGCAGTCGCCATCAGTTACAGGCTGATGCTTGCTGACGGTCATCGCCGGATCACCACTGGATATATCATGACACTCGCGGCAGATGCGATCGAGTTTGTCGCCAAGCAACCCGGTGTGATCTGATGCATGCGGTTGATGACAGGTTTCGCATTCTTTTTCCTCGAATGGGGGATGGGCGACATGGTCGGCGAGGTTCTCCATCATTGAAGAGTGACAGTTGAGGCAGAGTTCGGCGCGGTCAGTCACGAGCAAGTTTCGATTGACCGAAGCGTGCGGTTCGTGACATTCGTTGCACTTGCCGGTCTTCAGTGGCGTGTGCACCGCCTTCTGTGACATCCATCCATTGACCTGATCGTGGCATTCTCCGCACAGATCTATTCGCTCAGCTTTCGTCAAGCTACCGTTTGCCGATCCGTGTGGCACATGACAATCGAGGCACTCTCCATCCGCGAATGGATAATGCAAAGTTTCAAGCGCGAGGGCATCATTGAGATCGGTATGACAGCCGAGGCATAGATCGTTTACACTTCCAGCAATCAGCTTCTTGGTCATCTCGCCATGAGCGCTGTGGCATTTCGTACAATCCTCACGCGCAGGTTGATGACTCGATGCCATCACCAGCTCGTCTGGAATATCGCTGTGGCACTCGACGCAGAGCCGTCCCGGTGTATCGTTGAGCAAAACAGCGTGGCGAGAACCATGCGGATTGTGGCAGTCGAGGCACGCTCCATCTGCTACCGGCGCGTGAGTACCTGCACTCTCAGGGATGTCATGGCACATTGTACAGAGTTCGCCGCCTTCGATCTGAACGCCGAACGGATTTTCCGCGTCGGGCGCGTTGTGGCATGTTTCGCATTCACCTCCCGCTACCGGCTCATGAATCGAAGCTGTCAGCAGTTTGGGTCTATCTGATGTGTGCGGTGTGTGGCAGATTGAACATGATGATTCGCGGACCGGATAATCGGCATGGGCATCGGCAAGTTCACTCGACCCGAGATCGTGGCAGCCGCCACAAAGTTCAATACCCTCACTCTTGAGCAATGACGGATAATCCCCGGCGTGAACTTCATGGCATGAGAAGCAGCCATCTTCCATAGGTTGATGTACATGCTGGCGCTCATACTCTTGCCTGTCGTGGCAGTCATAGCATATCTCGGGAGATGCTTTCGTCAGCAGTCCCTTTTCATCCGTCGCATGCGGATTGTGACAGAGAGAGCAATCACCTTCAGCGGCAGGGCTGTGAACAAAGGGCTTCTCCAGTTCCTTAGCCATCTTGTCGTGACAATCGAAGCAAAGTTCGGCACCGTCCTTCTTGAGACGCAGCATGCCCACGAGTCCGTGTGCCTTGTGGCAGGAAAGACAGTCTTCTTCCTTGAAAGGCTCATGCTTGACCTTGCCTTCGAAGTCGCTTTCCTTGTGACATTCGAGGCAGTCACCCTTCGTCGCGAATCTCCGCCCGCTCTTGACTTGCGCAGAGCTATCGACAGCAGTAAACAGGAACAATGCTGCAAGGAACGTGCATACTGCGGCCGTCGCGAGGAACGGTGTGGATCTTCTAATCATGACTTGAAATATGCCTCGATTGCGTCATCATTGTACTCAATTACGGAGTTTGCCTTCAGCAGGTCAAGGGTATTGTCGAGAATCTCGTCAAACTCTCGCTGGAACATCACTTCGCGGATCTCCATCTCGACTTCATCAAGAGTTCTCATTCGCCCCGGCTGTATCTCCTTAACATAGAATACAACCCAGCCCTCTTCAACCTGGAAGGCAGGGCTCGAATCGCCGGTCTTCAGTTTTGCCATCTCCCCTCTAATCGGTTCAGGAAAAGCGGAGAGTTTGATCTGCAGTGACTTCCTGTCGACGCTGTCCGGGTCGGTGTCATATTGTTTGGCGAGGTATGCGAAATCTGCACCTGAACGGAGCCGCTCCACCACCAGATTCGAAGTCTCTTCATCAGAGAGGAGTATTTTGTCGAGCCGGTACTCCTGCGGCTCCCGGAAATCATCAATTCTCTCATTATAATAAGCTGAGAATTCTGACTTATTGAATCTGATCTTATCAACTACAGCCTCTTTAAGGTAAAGCTCGATGAGCGCGCTATCACGACTCTGTGTGTACTTCTCGATCACTTTCGGATTATCGATGTAGCCGCTCTCCACCACAGCTTTGCTGAGAGCCAGCTCTGCAACAGAGGATTCGATTGCGCTGTTGAGCACCGGCTGCAGCGAGAGTCCGCCCGAGGACATAGCCGTATGCGAAATCTTCCTGCGCAGTTCAGATTCGGTGATGACATAATCGTCGTCGAGTGTGAGAACCGGCCGGTCCTCGCCTTCAAGGAACTCTGCAGTATAAAGTTCCCCGGCGCTGCCGGAGATATTCGCAATGGCAGCGGTATCGACCGTCACCGGGAACCGATCGCGCAATTTCGTGATGAAGTCGGACCACACTGAATCCTTGCGCTGAGCCATAAGTACTGATTTGATTTTATTGCGAAGACCTGCCAGGTTGTTCGTGTCGGCTGGCTCGCCTTTCTCGAGTCGGATGATGCTGTAGACATCGCGATACGATATCGGCGCGGAAAGCTCTCCAACGTCAAGCTGCAGCGCCTGCTCGCGATAGACATTCTCAATGTCCGCAAGATATTTCAGATTGTGCAATCCGCCTTTGTATCGATACATGTCTGCGGAGACCTGATTGGCCATCGAGTCCATATCGGCTCCCGACTCTATGGATTCAGCAAGCCGACGCGCATCCTCGAAACCTGGCACCGACAAGGAGCGAATCTGCATCCTGGAATAGTTCACCAGAAAATACTCGAGGACAGCTTCTTCGCTGATCTCACGATCGAATATAACCGAATCGGCGACGTACTGCTTGATTGCATTCCTCATGCGAGATTCGGCCAGTGTCTCCTGCAGCCATTCTTCCTGGTCGAGTCCCAGCGAGAATGCTTCCTGCACCAGGAGCTTATCGTTGATTAGCTTGTCGAGAAGTCCGCGATAGTGGAAAGTCTCCTTCTTCCCCTCGCGAAGAGTAGAATGAACGCGCATCAACTCTCTGTCGAGTTCGGAAGAGTTAATTGTTTCCCCATTGACGGTTGCCAGAACTCGTTCGTTTTGCTCCGATTCCTGAGATGCAGCCGATGACCTCAGAATCAACGTCGCCGCGAGCGACAGAGTCAGACAGACAGCAAATTTCATGAAGCTACGCATTCTATCTGTTTCCTTGTTTGTTGTCACTTCCACCACCGGCGAACCATTCTTTTCTGTGCGATTCCAGTTTATCCAGAAGCGAGTGCGCCATGTTACCGGCCAGTCTGCCGATTGAATGGCATTCACCCATCCCAAGTACGATTTCAGAATCGGTTCCATTGCGGGCAATCTCGCATGAACCAACTATTCTGCCTGTGCGAGTCTCTATCAGCCTGCCGCTGATTTCTATCCCGGGACTTGAACCGGTTACGTCGGCTAATCCTCGCTTGAATCGATCCACAGTGCCGGTTACGACAAAATCGACTCCCAGGCTGTCATGCAAAAGCCGTAGTGATTTTATATCCACAGCACCTCGAGGCTGTTCTCCGATCATTCGAAACATCTCGTTCACCTCGCCCGGCTCTTCGACGTTCAATCCACGACCGACCATTTCGGAGAGCAGCACGGATGTTATGATCGATCCGGCTTGCCGATTGTCGGAGAGGTTGTCGAATGGGACCAGAGCATACTTGTCAGCGTCGGCATCGATTGGAACAGCCGCGCGATCTCTAATGACATAGTTGTTGAGGCTCTTGAATACTCTCTCCACGAGCTTCTCCGCAAGTGTTTCAGCCGATGTGATCCGCCCAATGCCGAACAACCCGGCAAAGTCATTTCCTGTAGCTGCTTCCGAGATTGCCCAAACGATCCGTCCGGCTTCAATATCAAGAAGCCGCACAGAGATGCCGGCCTCAGGAACTTCACCATCAAAATAAATGTCGCACGAACCGAGCATGAGGAATTCGGCTCCGAGATCATCAGCAAGCACAGAAGCTCCATCGACTGTGATCTCACCGGCGCTCCTGATGCGATGATGGCGCAGAGCCTGCCGCAAACTGTCGAATTCTATCGAGGCGAGAGTCCCTCGGTCAAACTGATCCTCAATGAGAGAATCGATCAGAGCCACAGCCGCCACATTATCGCAGTAGTCGACCAACGGCAGAACCGCTATGACTGGGTACGTATCGGTCAGTGAAGCATTTTTGAAATCGGAATCTCCGGCACATGCTGATGATGCAGCCGCTATGCTGAGAACGGCGCAGAGAGTCATCAGTTGTATTAGTATGTGTTTTCCGGCTTTCATTGGACTTATCAGTCGATTAGAGAATTCAGAACAGCTTTCACGCAGCTACTGGTAACTTCGCTCAGCGACTTGCCACCGGTTCCAAAGAGAGATGACCAGAATCCCTTGCCGCTGCTTGTTTTGGTCGTAGACCATACTGTCGCCCCCGTTTCGGTTTCAACCATTCGTACAACGAGAGTGACCGTGTTGGAGGTTGCTCCACCGCTCCTGATGCTTGCAGATTCATTTACTGTGCCAAGTATGATGCCCTGGGCCCCCAGTTCCTTGCCGACACTGATGATCTGCTCCTGCGTGAGCTCCGAAGTACGGACCAAAGATTTCTCCATCAAGATTCTGCTTACCTCTCCCGGTTCCACAACATCGAACACCTGTTTTGCAAGCAGCTCGGTGACAAAGATCCTGCTGACTCGTGCCCCGGCTCCCTTGTCGTTCGAGAGATTATCAAACGGGACCACCGCTACTCTTTCGAGATACTGGAAACTGTACTCGGGATGAACGAACGTGGTCGAATTCGATCCGGCGCAATTGAGTCCTAACAATATAGTGAGAACCAGCGATGCGGGAACAATCAGTCTTGATTTCTTATTCGAAGAACGGTTCACTTAAAATCCAGTTTTCAAGCCAGCCTGAATCGACGTAGTCTCAGGCAAATCGCTGAGTCCGGAACTATTCTGTGAGAGACTCAGGAACAGTGTACTCCTCTTACTGATAAGGTAACTCATCCGCAAATTGTTCCTCTCACTGAGCACACCGGAGTTCCCATCCGCGAACGTAGCAAGCGCACCAAAAGTCAGCTTGCGGGTAACACTCCAGCTAAAGTTATACTCTTGAAACACATAACGCAAGCCATTGTCATCATTTACAGATACAGACCCACGCATAAGGATGGAACTGGTCGCTCTGAAGTCGAAATTGCCCCCGTACATCCGCCTGAGTCTAGCTCCTCCCAGGTTCAGATCATCGGTGGTCTGTCGCAGATAGGAGAATCCGACATCGAGAGATCTGCGGAGATTGGCATCGATAGAGGCCCTGTAAGTCCAGGTGTCGAACATGTTGAATGTGTCGAATCGATTATCGCGTGTATAGCTGGCGCTCGATGTCATCTTCAGCGTAGGGAGAACGGACCCTGAAACCTGAAACAGCAGATTGTTTGTCTCCAGTGTTCTAACATGATCGATGTAGCCCGTCCTGCTGGCTCCTGATATCGTGAATTGCAGCGTCTGAAGCGGAGTCAGGAGAAGGACGTATGTTAGATTGTCATTTCGGTTTGTCGTGCCGGTTGTGACGAATTCTTCGGAACCGGATGTAAATCCTACAATCTGTCTGATAGCAGCCGTTGGCGTATGCTTCGTGGAAAAGGCATAGTATATACGATCCTGCCTTTCCCTGAGATCGCCACGGGATTCCTTCCTGTAGGAGATATCGAACGACGATTGGAGTGAGTTTGAGAATCTGAATCTTGTGTTGAGATCGACGAGATGATATGCCTGCGTTCTGGTTCCCTTATCCTGATCGGTTGATGTCAAAAGGGCTTCGATCTCGGTTACAAATACTGTCTGCACGTCATTTATGCCCGAATTGACTGCCTTTATATAGCGCGTCGATAATGGTGTAAATATAATCTCGTATCTATTGAAGCTTGTGTTGTATGCAACCGAAGTGGCCGTACCTGTGGGCTCCCATGTCAGATTGTCAGTCGATACGAAGACTCTCCAGTTAAGAAGCGAGCTCGAAGGACGATCCGTATAAACATAAATTGCGCTGACATCACGTTCGAAATCAAATGCAATTCCCAGATTATGATCCGGGCGGGCATCACCCAGGTCTATCGTGGGAAATGCCGGGGTCTCTGTGTTGCCATCACCGAGGGAGCTGAGCGTATCGAGCTCGCCGACATCGGGACTAGGATCATGAGCATATAACGCGGTCGATATCGGAATCAGCGTAAGGCTCTTTCCGTCCACCGCCAGCTCTGTTGTCTGAGAATAATGATTGAATGTATATCCGGTGCCGATGCTCACTCTCTCCCCAAAGAAGTCAGTAGACTGTTGCCAGCGTGCCAGATGCCTCACTTCGTCAATCACCAGATCAGAAAAGCGATTGTCATTGTTTCGAAGGGTCAGTCCATAGTAGAGGTGGTTATTGCGAAAATTATAGTCGAGACTGGACCGAAGAAGGCGCTCTCGGGTATCCCTGCCGCTGATTTCAGTATCATTATATGTCCTGCTCAGATCATAACGAACGCTCAGAATCGGATATGTTATCATTCGCGTCGCAAACATAAGGCCGATATTATCGCGATAGAGATCGACAGTCCCGCCGCTGGTAGACGATTTCTGTCTGCGAGCATTTCCGCTGATCAGATAATTCGGGTGCTTCCATATCAATTCACCCGCCGGCTGATATTCTGTCCGCCATGAGTTCTGACCGAGTGACTGGTCGACATCGAGATCGTAATACCGCATCGATGCGCGCAATTCAAGATGCGAGAGCATCTTCTTCGACCAATGGAAGGAATATTGCTGATTAAGAGACTTAGTTGATATGTCGTCGGTGTTTGATGATACACCGGTGATGCTCAAATTACCCCGGAGGTTATCGGAAAACAGAGCGGCGTCTGCTCGGAAGCACACAACGAACATCAGTGCCGCAATTACCAATGCGGTCAGTTCGATGAGTCTCGCCTTCGGTGTTCCTGAAGCTCTGTTAGTCATGGTTTTTGTTGTCTCTCTTCTCTCACCTTCGTCACAGGACGCCCAAGTCTCGTTGAACCTGGGCGCCCTGCAATCTCACACTTCCCAATCAGATTCTGTCCATACCGATGGACATGTAGTGGTTGTGCATCATGCTACAGAATTTCGTCATTCACGTCCTTAGCATGGCATTTGTTGCACAGCGACCGCTGATTCGGGCTGGAGTACGGATCCGGAATGGCGTACGATCCTGACTCCAGACCATCCTCTTCGAGCAGCGTGACATTGAAGTCCCAGCGACCGGCGTTCGGAGCCGACGTTGCGTGCGCGCGGTGGCATGTCAGGCACATGACCTCGCTGCTGGCCGACGGGCCTGCGGTGCTGGTAGTTGTCATTGCGGCATCTTCAAACGGCACTGCTGCAAGGTAAGACGTCGCCGGAGTTCCGCCGCCGATGTCTTCGGTACCATTGTACACGCCGTATCTGGTCGAAATGGTTCCGCCAAGAGCTTCACCACTTGGATGTTCAAGAAGGCCGGCGCCATCATGGAAATCGCCGTGGCAGTTTCCACACCATGCACTCATGCCGCCCTGATAGGCGGTATGGTTAGCATTCGACTCGGGAGCGGCAGAGCCGGAGAGGCTGATACCGGTTGCGGTCGGTGCAGCATTGTTAAATGTGAACAGACCATCCTGAATAGTGCCAATACCGTACAGCAGACGGAAATTTGTGTTTCCGTGCGGGTCGTGGCAGCTTGAGCAGCCGAGAGACGACGACGGAAATGCGCCACCCGGTGATGACAATAGTGTACCGTCAGCACCGACTAACTTTGACGGAGCATTGATATTGTGACCAGCAGCATCGCCACTGATCGGACTGGTACCGCCGCCGTGACCGTCATTCAAGTTATCTTCCAGCAGGAATACGAAGTTCCCACCACCCCTTGTGTCTGGAGGGGCAAGAGGGTCAGCGGCAAAAACGCCACGTCCTCCGGTGGCATGGCAGGAAAGACAGACATCACTTGGAGTCTCGTCTTTAAGAAGCCATGCGTTGCCACTTGGGCTATCCGGATCAACAAGCGCGCCATCTTCGCTGTTGTGCATGGTGTGGCAGCCATTGCAGTGGGCAACACCAGCGTCGTGGAAGGCGAATGCGCTGCCGCTGAGACTCAGGCAGAGTCCGGCGACAAGTAAGAGAAAGTTACGCATGTTTAACCTCACTGAGATTTTTCGATTGTGCCCTCGGAAGCCTCGTTTTGTTCGACAGCATCCGCAGAGCGGTGATTAGTTTCAGATGTTGATTGGGAATTCGCTAGCGACCACCTCCTATCTGCTTGGGTTGTGCTTATTGTTTCACTCTTCTGAATATCTTCCTGTGTAATCTGCTCAATATGCAATTGGTTATTGCGATCAACTATGAAGTCGGGCAGACTGCAAACCTGTACTCTGCTTCCAAAAACCTGGCCAATATAAACTTGATGATGATTGTCGACTGCGATCCATTCAGGGTGATAGAACCAGCCATCGTGGGTGCCTTTGCCACCGAATTCACCGAGGAATTTTCCCTCGCGACTGTAGCAGACGACGTTGTGGCGGTGCTTATCGAGTATGTGAATGATATGATCGTCGGAGACCGCTACGGAAATCGGGAAATTCAGCTCGCCGATTGTCGAGCCTTTGTAGCCGACTGCACGAATCCAATTGCCTTTTGTGTCGTAAAGATGGGTGCTACCGAGCGTCGCAATCGGCACGTAGATCGTGCCTTGATGGATCGCGAGCGAGCCAAACACTGTCTCATGTCTCAGCTTCTCATCGAGCTCGGAGACCAGTGGAAAAGAGAATTCGAAGATTCCATTCATCGAATAGCACAGCACCTGCAAACGAGACTCATCGAGAAGATATAGCCGATCATCAGCATCTATCGCTATTGTCGTGATCGAGACGGAGGGATACTCCAGATCGGCGCTGAAGTCGCGTATGTACCTGCCGTCAAAATCGAAAACCTTAACTCGCTTCCCTTCCCTCGTTGATCCCAGAACGAAAATGAAACCCTCGGAACTGATAGCAAGATCAGTGGGGGCTCCAAAATACTCGCTGACAGAAAACTCGAATTTGAAGAGGCCATGATTGTCGAGAATGACAATCCGGCTGTGTCCGGGGTCGGCGACATAGACCTCATCAGTGCGGCTATCCACGAGTACACGTGCGGGGCGAAGAAAATGATCCTTACTCCCCGGCATCGCAAGCTCATATTCATATTGGGCAGGAACAGCCAGACTGGGCGGAGTTTCCGCACTAACTGGTACGGCTGTGAGAGAAATGAAAGCAAGCGCCGCAACTCGTGTAACAGCCCGGCTCAAAAGGCCTCGATGCGATTCTGGATGAAAGTGAAAGTTCATGTTATAGAGTCTCGTTTCTGCTCAGACGCCCGGATTAGTTGTCATGCTTGTGAGTCGAGTCGTTGACCGACATCGTGCCGGTCGAATAAGGGCATTCCCTAAGTGTGTTGTCGATTATGCTCTGGAACTGCGCCTGACTGAACGGCAACCGAACAACTGCCTGTGATAGTTTGGTATAGTGCACAAGCATCTGGTTGTAGGGGTCTGTGTCTCCGGTGGTTACGACTACCGGGAGCCCGGGCCAACGGTGGTTCACATCGAGGATGACCGACAGGCTGTAGCTGTCAGTCAATCCGGCTGAGAGAACCAGCAGGTTCACGTCATTATTGGCGAGAAAATCGAGCAGCGAATCGCTGGAATTGAAGAGCCTGACCGAGTAGCCATTGCTTAGAGCACCAGAAATGGCATCCAGGTATTGCGTGTTGTTATCGACTACTGCTATCTGCTTCGCTGTCTGGCTCATATTGCATATCCCAACATGCCCCCTGTTGAGCAAAGGGAATGCCAATAAGAGAAATCTTGTATTATATTGTAAGTGGCTTTGTGTTAACGGATTACAGAGACACAAAATCGGGGATTTCGGATGAATCCCCGGCATTTATTGTAAACGGGAATTTGTCCTGATTCTTTCTCACTTTTGAGAAAAAGCGAATCTCAGCCAGCAGACCGTTCTTGGTTTTCATACAGTTGTTGACTGCCAATCTTGCTTCCACTATCTAACATCTGAGATGTCAGTCGCAACTCGGAGATTCACTGGCTTCTACCATGCGCAAAGCCACTTCCCTGGAGAGATCCGCAGGCATGAATAAGCGTAGGATTAGATGGTTAGTGGCGCTGCCAGTAAGTCTTATTGCACTCTATCTCCTGCTGCTGATTCCGGGCGGCACTCCTCCGATGCCGGACACCGGCGAGAAAGAACCCTTCGTCTGGAATCAGGACGAATACTGGTCATCACTCGAAGATCGTTTCAAGGAGCTGCGCTCTCACGATTGCGCCGCTCTCGGCCTGCCTATCTCGTCGAGATTTGCCGATGTCGATAGCCTCATCGCGCATGTTCGCAATGATACACTCGCTCCGGACTCCCCCCTGTTCAGCCAGATTGAAGATGAGTTCTTCAATCTTGCAGTTCTGCTCGCAGCCTGTCCAGATCGACTGGCTGACTATATCACGACATTCAGCAATCTGAGGACATCTCTCAAGAGCCAATCGATTCGGTGGCACATGAGTTCGCGCCCTGCGCGTGATTGCCTCTATCGGCTCCTCTATGGGGGTCGAACAGCAGTCGAGGAAGTGATGCTCCAGTCTCAGAAGAACTCTGTTCCAGCGCTGGTTCTCGAAAATGCGGAGCCATCTGTGAATCCGGCGGCGGAAATCTATGGAGTCTCGATTCACAGTGGCGACATTCTGGTCTCCCGTGGTGGCGCGCCGACATCGGCACTGATCGCCCGCGGAAACGATTATCCCGGCAACTTCTCTCATGTCGCTCTGGTTCATATCGACGACAGCACAAAAGCGGTTTCGATTATCGAGGCGCACATTGAAAAAGGCGTCGCAGTGGCAACTGTCGATGACTACCTTCAGGACACAAAACTGCGGATAATGGTCCTGCGCCTTCGAGCCAATCTGCCCGCTCTTCAGGCCAATCCCATGCTTCCTCACAAGGCGGCCGAGTTCGCACTCCGTAAGGCGAGAACCGTGCATACGCCGTATGATTTTGAGATGGATTTCGAAGATCACTCAGAGCTCTTCTGCTCCGAAGTTGTGTCTGAAGCTTACGAAGAGGCGGGTATTACTCTCTGGATGGGACTCTCGCACATTTCGAGCATCGGTGTCAAGTCATGGCTGTCTGCGTTCGGAGTGCAGAACTTTGTAACCCAGGAGCCTTCAGATCTGGAATATGATCCGCAACTCACCGTAGTGGCCGAATGGCGTGATTTCGAGACGCTCTACAAGGATCGGATCGATAATGCTGTCGTCGATATCATGCTCGAAGGGGCCGACAACGGCGATCCGCTCGACTATGATCTCTACATGCTTCCGCTGGCTAGAGTCCTCAAGGCGTACAGCTTCATACTGAATCAGTTCGACCGCGTCGGTCCCGTGCCCGAAGGCATGAGCGCGACCGCAGCCCTGCGGAACAAGTGGTTCTCAGAAAGACACGCAGCTACCAGAGACAGACTGATTGCTTTAGCGAGTCAGAGCAAAGAGAACAAAGGCTATTCTCCCCCCTATTGGGAACTTGTCAAGCTGGCACGCGTAGCCTATTCCGATTAACTGTCACTGGTCCGCTTTATTTCTTGTTGGGCAGGTCTCTCAGAGACCTGATGGAGTTATGAGAATACCATTCGCGAGGGCGCAGAACCGTCATGCTGCGAGTGAATCCCAACTCGTATTACAAATATGTCCTGATTTTCTCTCTCTTCTGCGATAATCGATCACGGGCTGGAGCGGAGCCATGCGGCAGCTTTTTTATTGCACCCAGAGCGCAATGTGGATAATTTGTTCTCTTGTGGAGCCAAATGAGTATTCGGAAAGGCATCAAGAATGCGACAGGTCAAATGAAGAAAGGGCTTCGATGAGATCAGTGACACTGAGTAGTATGTCACAAGAGGGAGAGCAATGCACCCTGTAGAATCCTATCTATCTGAAATTAAGGAGATTCGTCAGACAGGCGGCGGCACGAACGAGGAGTCGTACTACGGCCCCCTAGAGAATTTGCTCAACGACATCGGCAGGAAACTTAAGCCGAAAGTCCGATGTGTTTCGCAGCTAACAAACGTCGGCGCAGGCGAACCTGATTTCGGTCTCTACACGTCTGATCAATTTCAGCGATCCAAAGATGATCTACCTGTCAAAGGACTGCCGCCGGAGCGGGGAGTAATTGAAGTTAAAGGATGGAGTGATGATTCATTCACAACGGCCACGACAGAACAGGTATCAAAGTACTGGAAGAAATACGGCAATGTACTCGTTACA
>JAHJOQ010000144.1 GCA_018820315.1 Candidatus Zixiibacteriota bacterium
CAGCTCGCATCCAGACGCAGCAAAAAACCGGGGAGCTCTGTGGCTACCCCGGTTCTCAGTGAATCAAACTGTGAGACGTATGATTCTAATCGTTTGATGCTATTTGTTTGAGGCGTTGCCAATCGGGATCCTTTGCGAATTTCATCTCATCTTCCGGACTCGCGGTCTCTAAGAATTTCTCGTAGTACTTCCTGGCGTCCTTCTCCTTGCCCCGAACAAGACTCGTCATGGCAATGAGTGCATAGGCCTCCGCCTTTGATTCAGTCAATCCTTCTGCATTCTTGTAAGCCTTGATCGCATCCTTGTGTTTGCCGAGAACGGAGTACGCGTTTCCGAGGCCAATCTGGTTTTCATAGTCGTTCTCATCCAGATTGCTCGCGGTTTTGAAATCCGCCAACGCGAGCTCATACTCGCCGCGATTTATGTTTGAGTACCCTCTTGCCCTGAGCGCCTTCATATCATTTGGGAACAGGTCGAGCACTGCGTTGAATGCCCCGATTGCGGATGTGGTCTGTCCACTGGAAGCAAACAGATTACCGGCGCGCATGAAATCAGCTCTGGCATCTCCGGGTTTCCCGGCTCTGTGATACAGCTGAGCTCGCTTGTAAAAAGTCTCGGCTGTCTGATCTTTTGCAAGGGCGCGGCTGTACATATCAATTGCAGCCTGGAAGTCACCGGCTGTAAGTGCGCTGTCCGCCGACTGAACATATTCCTCCGCCGTCAGTTCGCGTTTCACGGTCTGGATCTTTGCAAGATTTGCCGTCACAGTAGTGGTCTTGTTTTTACTAACTGAGACCGTTTGCTCGAATCGTTCGTATCCTTTCATGGCTACTGCAAGCTTGTGTTTGCCTTCGAGGACACGGTTGATTTTCCGGCTGCCAGTGCCATACTTCTTGTTGTCCAGGTATATTTCCGCATCTGGGTGGTCCGTTTCGATTTTGATTGCGCCGTAGTCGGGTTCCGACGAAGACGTTGCATCCGTAGATGCCGAAGTCTCTGATCGGCTTTGACCGCCAGGCTCGCCGGACATCCCGTCGTCTGCATGGAGGGCGACTACAGGGCTGCCGCCATCGCCGTGATAGAACGAAATGCTTGCTGAACTGTATAACGGGGTGTCTGCGGTGATTGTGTAAGACCCACTCGGAACAAGTTCAAATACGAACAGGCCCGACCTGTTTGATACTACACTCTTATCAAGTTCATCGATGGTGACTCTGACATCGGGCAGTACCTTGCCTGTTTCACCATCTACAATGACTCCTGCGAACGGAGGATAGTAGTCTTTTCCGTTTCTTATGAGTTGCGAAACAAGCACAAGTATTATCACCAAGCCGAGAACGCCGTACAGTAGAAATGATTTATTGTCCCTGCCTCTTGGCTTCAGCACAAAGACCTCATCTGCGAATGCGAGGCGATCACTTCCTTTGAATCTGACGTCCGTCGGAAATTGGACTCTGTTCTTTGCAAAAAACGCCGTGCGATTTCCCAGGAGTGAATCGCCGCTGGTTGCACTGTCCGCTATGCTCGGCAATGCCAGCATGGCGCCGCCACTATCCGGCTCATCGGTTTGAGATTGCGGCGCGAGATCTCGACTGAAATCCTCCAGCGTTGGATCATTGTCGTCGGGGATGTTGGATATGATGGGACGCAGTTTTTCGTCGATTGAAACGGGAGTTCTCTTTTGGTTATCCTTTACCATTGATGGAATCTTGGTCTGAAGATCGGCAATCAGCTTGTTTCGATCCTCCGTTGCCAGAGCATTTTCGTCGGACATCCTCTGAGATGGCGTCTCAGCTATGGACTGCTGTTCGTCATCCGTTTTGAACTTGAGCTCAGTTTCCTCCAGCTCTTCGGGAAGGTCTATCTCGACGGTTCCGGTGCAGGAATTATCGTCATCTTTCTCAGATTCAGAGCTGTCACTGCCCGGATTAAATGGATCGACCATATTCATCTTAACGGAGGCTCGATCTCCCGTATCTTCGTCCTCGGATTCGATTTCAGATCGGTTGGCTTCGCGTGAGGTGCTGTCGCGCACGTCCTCGCCATTTGAGATGACCGCTTCATCCGCACCTTCGTCGAACGAACGGCTATTAACATCTTTGCTGTTAAGGACTTCTGTTTCACTGGCGATTACCAGTTCGGCGCCGCATTTCCGACAGTGTGTCGCTTTGCCGAAAAGGTTTTCCTCTCCGCATTCTTTGCACATTTTCACTAGACTGACTCCCGTTCGAGACTCTGTGTGACTATAAGGGTTTTATCGGAATATCCGCCGCAAGTCTTTAGCGATTCGTCTCTGCTCCCGGTGCGTGGGAGCTAACGGAGCTGGTTGGCAGAGAGTGAGTTGGCTCCGCGATCCGATGCTTCAAACGTGGCGGAGAGACCCTTTTTTCGCTTGACAGTGATTAAGCAAGGACGTATACTTCGCGTCTAATGTTACGGACATTATGACCGGAAGGGAAGAGGTGAAATGAGCAGAAAGAGTAGATTAGTTGTTGCGGTGGTCACAGTCTTGATTGCGTTGGTTATTATAAGCTGTGGCAAAGATGAGCCTAACCCGATATCCACCAATGTATATGGAAACGCCGTCCTCCTGCGGCCATTTAACCTCCCTACATTGGAGGACGACAGCAAGATTTGTTATGAGTTGTGGCTCGTAGACTTCGAGTATACAAGAGATTCGGATAGTAATGAATTTAGAATTGTCAAAGATGAAATCAGCCTCGGGAAATTCTACTGGAATAACCATCGCTATGAATTCTACAGTCTGACCGGAGGGCCGCGGGATAGTGTATTTGCGACTCCCAACAGCCGGAATGTCTATGACTTCAATACAATTATGATTACACTCGAGCCTTTGGAAGAAGATAACGTCAGATCGAATAATGGTGTCATTTTTGATGACATTGAGTTCGGGCAGCCAATCAGAGGGGAATTCGATTTCGTGAATCGTCAGGCCAGGGATGTGGTGTATGAGACGGAATTCGAGATGAAGGCTGACTTCGTTCTCCGTACGTATTCGGATGACGGTCTCCCCGAGCAGAATGCACTTAGCGGTCTGTGGTTTCATGATGTCAGAAATGTCAGTGGAGTATGGCGGATAGTGAAGACGCTTGTCTTGCCGGTGCTTACTGAGAATGCGAACATCACGTACGAAGGCTGGATTGAGATGCCCGGCGTGCTGTCGAAACCTCTGTCGACCGGGAAGTTCAAGAGTCCGGAATACAAAGACTGGAATAATCAGTATGTGGGACCATACAGCTTTCCGAATCTTCCGGGCGAGGACTTTGTAGATCATGAGCCTGCCGGGCTGGATTTCCCCTTGACGTTGGTTGGTAGCGGGATGGTCTATATATCGATTGAGCCTTATCCCGATCCGGATCCGGATGAACGGTTCCCACTTACGATTTTTTCAAGCCCACTTCCGGTGTCGACGCCGTTGAATTCAAGTCATTTCCCGATGGAAAACAGATACGGTTTTCTACCAGGGTTTAATGCGACGGTTATGGAGCTGTGAAGTAAGAGCGTAGACTAGAGAAAGATATTCAAAAACGGCTGACGGGTTGCTTGATCGTCAGCCGTTTGTATAGTAGACTGGTAAGGACGAAATAAACACACACGTAACGGAACCTCAACGAAAGGAGCTGCCTGAATGGACCTAGGTTTTCTCGCAGTGATTCTGGGAGCCGTCGGCTTGATTTTCGCAATGATCTTGTTCTTCTCGATCAAGCGTATGGATCCCGGAAATGACATCATGCGCGAACTCGGTGAGACAATTCACCGGGGCGCTATGGTATTCCTGAAGCAGGAGTATAGAATTCTGGCGATATTCATCGTCGTGGTTTTTGCTCTTCTTGCATGGAAGATAGCCCTTATGACGGCGGTGGCATTTGTCTCAGGTGCTGTCTGCTCAATGTTGGCCGGTTACATTGGAATGTCAGCGGCAACCAACGCAAATACTCGTACCGCGCAAGCTGCTGCCACGTCAGGGCAGGCTAAGGCTCTGGTGGCTGCATTCTCCGGTGGTGCGGTAATGGGAATGGCCGTGGCATCGCTTGGACTTCTTGGAGTTGGCATCTACTTCCACTTCTATGGGAATGTCCAGAATTATTCCATACTCACCGGTTTCGCTATGGGCGCCTCATCCATAGCATTGTTCGCACGTGTGAGTGGCGGCATCTATACCAAATCTGCTGATGTCGGTGCTGATCTGGTCGGTAAAGTCGAGGCCGGTATCCCCGAGGATGATCCTCGCAACCCGGCGGTGATTGCCGACAACGTTGGCGACAACGTTGGCGACGTGGCCGGAATGGGCGCTGACCTGTTCGAATCATACGTCGGTTCTGTTATCGCTACGATTGCTATAGCGGCTACGGCGGTGACAGTTGCAGGCGAGACCATCACAGATGCAATGCGCATACCTTTGATGATGCTTCCGCTGGCTATCGTTACAGCAGGCATAGTCGCCTCGATCGTCGGCAATATCTCGATCAGAGCATTTGCGAGCATGAATCCAGCGGCAGTGCTGAGAATTGTAACCTATGTCGGCGCGGTCATTATGTTGATCGCGACATACTTCATCGTGCAGCATCTGGAACTGAGCACGGGCATTTTCTGGGCGGTTTTGGTCGGTAACATTTCCGGGATTACGCTTGGACTCCTGACCGAATACTATACGTCAGGCAAACCGATTCGCGTCATCGCGAAGGCATCCGAGACTGGCCCTGCGACCAATATCATTTCCGGCCTTGCGATCGGCATGGAATCGGTTGCGCTGCCG
>JAHJOQ010000145.1 GCA_018820315.1 Candidatus Zixiibacteriota bacterium
AAATAAAGGAAGCTGCATAACTGGAGAACTTGAGGATACTATCAAAACAATCATCCACAACTCTTGACAATATCTCTGACAGCAGCAGGATACGCCTATCCAGACACTGGACTTGTGTTCATAGTTCACGACCAATCACTGGATCCGTCGCTCAGGTTTGTGGCTTTGGCTTTCGTTTTCCATTTGTTTTGATGTCTTTTGATGTAGTTTGATGTGTTTTGACTTGAAGTTGTCACAAAACTGTCACAAGCATCATTCTCGCGAACCTACGATAGCTTGGAGTCTTGGTGTTCGGCGATTGGTTTACTTGTCGGGGTAGACTCTGATCAGCATCGAACCGGGGCGGTCTGAACCAGTCCACAGGCACATGGCGGATTCTTCTTCTCTTGGAAGGCGTTCTCAAGTGCGCGTATGAAGTTCTCTGTTGTCTGTCTGAGGACCGCTTCGCTGTATCCTTTACGGGAATGGCTCAGAATGATGCGAAGTACATGGGCTCTTCGTTTCCTACCATCCTCAGATACAATCCAGGCTCCACTGCCAAAGTCAACCTGAGCCTCCTGACCCGGCTCGCATTCCATGCGACGGAATGGTAACGGGGTCCCTTGACCAAGCCTGCGAACAAAGCGCCTCACCGAAGAATATGAACCAGTGAAACCATCCTCACTGACCAGGTCCTGCCAGATCCGCTGACCGGACAGACCATAGTCCAGCTTCTTCTTGATCAAAGCTTCAAACGACTTGCAGAGACTCGGGGGACCAAGGGAACAATCGGGCAGTTCCGGATCACTCGACCCGGGGATCGCATTGGCCGGTTTTGGATCGCTATCCCATGATGACCCGGGGATCGCTTTGGCCGGTTTTGAGCCTCGACCCACTCTCAGCCGGTCGTAACGAGCCACAGTCTCACGGTGAACGCCAAGCTCCCGAGCTATTCGACGGTACGACCAGCCACAAGCCAGTAACCCTATGATTGCATCTGCTAATGCCACTTTGAGTTGGTTTGCCATCTGATACCTCCCGATCAGAAGGTATATGACAAATCCCCTCCCTCAAAATGGCCGGTTTTGAAGCGATCCTACGTGGACGGTTTTGAGCGGTCTATGACATCAAGACCGATGGAGTATAGAAAAGGGCGGTCAATATTGACCGCCCTGCTGTGTTGATACACATGTGTTTCTATGCCGTCCCTTACAACCCGTAGGTTGCAGCAGAAATCCCCCTCATTCTTATTTGCTGACTTGAGATTCGTGTTCCTATGATCTTGGCTGTCCTGCATTCACTCTTATGTCGATCACATCTTATCGTTGAATTGTGCATCAAGTTTTCTACCATATATTGCTCATCTTTGGCAACTGCTGGAATGATTTGATATCAGCAATTGACCTCTACTCTCTATGTCGGCCTGACGTCTTTAGCTGCGAGGGTGAAAAACAGGTTGGTAACGAGGGGTGCGATCTCACCCGTGATTTGCTTGTCGTTTCGGCGGTATAGTTGACATGGATTCTTCTTCTTCGCAGGTGTGCGGTCAGCGCTAACACAGACCAGGGTATACATGAAAAGTCTAAGTTTTTTGTTGCAAAACCTATCGGAGTTTACAATATTATCTTTATGTTGAGGTATGAACTTACTCGGCATGAGTAGTCTGAGGGGCATTAGGTCTATTGTTGGGCGTAATATCCTGGTCCTGTAAGTGAGGCAAGAAGCATCAGAGTGTACCTGTAAAGGAACGGAACACGTTCCCGTTCGTGACATGCTTGGTCAGATATATGGACGAGATGCAAGCCTTCGGTTTACTTGGCCTATCGGTTGAATTTGCTTCAGCTTTGGCTGATTCTAAGATGCTGGTTTTGGCTTGCAGATTCTGATTTGAATCTGGGCGCCGCCATCATGGTATTGCTCGCAGTATCGGCGGGTGAAGTGAAGAGGGAATTCTATGAAGAACCGACGCGGTACGACCGATTCCGTCGGCCAGAAACAGCCGGTTGATTCCGAATCTCCGCTTACCTCCGACATCTATCGCAGACTCTTCGACAATTGTGGAATGGGGGTTGTTGTTCTCGATCCGGATCACCGTTTTGTCGAAGCCAATCTAGCCTCCTGTCGCATGCTTGGTCGTACGATTGACGAGCTTCGTGAATTGACTGTTTCCGAAGTCATATACACTGATGATCTGGAACTGTTTCAAGACATGCTGCGCAACACTTGCAGCACTGAAGGGGATTCCCCAAAGACTGAGATTCGCCTTGTCAGAAAAAGCGGCGAGGACTTATGGGCATCGGTCTATACGTCTGTCATGCGGAACGGGGAAGGCGATTTGGAGTGTTTGGTGGTACATGTCGAGGACATCTCAGATCAAAAGCGAGCAGCGGCCGATCTGAAGCTGAGAGAGGAGAGGTACGAGGAACTTGTCGAGAATGTCAACGATGTGATCTACTCCATCGATGAGAACGGTATCGTGACATTCATTAGTCGAGCTGTCGAGAGGGTTTATGGATACACTCCCTATGAAATCCAGGGCAGGCAATTTGTCGAATTTCTGCATTCGGAAGACCTTCCAGAAGTGATTGAGTCGTTCGCTCAATATGCACGGGGCATCGACCAGAGCCCGGACGAGTATCGCGTAATTGCCAAATCAGGTGCGGTGAGGTGGTGCAGTGATGATAGTCGTGCGAATATTGTCGACGGAAAGTTCAAGGGTGTCCGAGGAGTTCTGAGAGACATCACAGAGCGCAAACACGCAGAAGAGGGGTTGCGTTCCGCCGAGGAGAAGTACCGACAGCTCGTTGAGCGCATAAGTGAAGTCGTCTATGAAGCCGACAGCGAAGGATTCGTGACATCGATGTGGGCGTCTGATGATACAGCCTTCGGATACTCTTTAGCGGATGCTCAGGGGATGCACTTTTCTGAGTTCGCACACCCTGACGACCTGCCCAAGGCCGAAGAGTATCACAGGGCGATTGCAGCCGGGGAGGAAGTTCGACCGTTAGAATGCAGGATTATTACAAAGTCGGGCGAAATTCAGTGGGCAAATGTAGCCTCCAGCCGACGCTTCAAGGACGGCGTATATCAAGGATCTGGCGGAATGGTCAGGGATATTACGGATCGCAAGTCTGCAGAGCTTGAACTCGCTGCCAGCGAGAGGAAGTTCAAAGATCTCGTGGAGCAGGCCGGTATAGCTATTGTGATTGATGATGAAGATGGCAATTTCAGTTACTGCAACGAACGATTCGCCATGCTGTTCGGATATACTCCGGATGAGATTCGCGAGCAATCGATATCGAGACTGGTTCACCCGGATGACCTCGAAACGGTTCTGAAGCGTCACAGGAATAGATATGCCGGGATTGATGTGGAGACTAGGTACGAGTTTGCTGGCATCAAGAAGAATGGTTCGACGATCTATCTTGAACTTTACGCGTTTGCGCTCATGGAAGGCGATACTGTTGTCGGAACGAGGAGCTACATGTGGGATGTAACCGATCGGAGAACCGCGGAAATTGCTCTATGGCAGAGTGAGGAGAGATTTCATCTGGCGGTCAGGGGCTCGAACGACGGGCTCTGGGATTGGCCCGATATGAACTCGGATAAGCTCTGGTGGGCTCCGCGCACATTCGAAATACTCGGTTACGAGGCTGGTGAGTTCCAGCCGACAGATTCGGTTCTCGCCGAGATGTTCCATCCTGACGACAAAGAGAGAGGCAGGCAGATGCTCCGGGATCACCTTCGTGATCGGAAGATATACGATATGGAGCACCGTCTGCGAATGAAGTCGGGGGAGTACCGCTGGTTCCTAACCCGCGGTCAGGCTCTGTGGGACTCGATGGGAAGGCCTGTCAGAATGGCCGGATCGATACGGGATATCACATCAGTGAAACAAGCGGAGGAGGCGCTGCAGGAGAGTGAGGCAAAGTACCACCAATTGTTTACCACGGAGACTGATGCGATTATGCTATTCGATGCCGACACTCTCAAGTACATAGATGTCAACGATGCCGCTATTCGTCTTTACGGATATAGCAAAGATGAGTTCATGAATCTCACAGTGCTTGATGTATCTGCGGAGATAGAGAAGACGACGCGCTCAGTTGCCGACATTTGCGATAAGATCGTCGAGAACATTCCGATACGCTACCACAAGAAGAAAGACGGCACAGTCTTTCCGGTTGAGGTCTCGCCCGGCATATTCGAACTCGGCGGTCGCAAAGTGATGTGTGGAATTATCAGGGACATCACTGAACGTCTGCACTCCGAACACAAGCTCAGGGAGAGCGAGGCGAAGTTCAGGGAACTGTTCAGCAATATGAGCATTGGTGTGGTTATATGTGAGTCTGTGGACGACGGTAACGACTTTATATTCAAGGACGTCAACAATGCTTGCGAGAGAATAGACAGTATAAAGCGCGAGGATCTCATTGGAAACAGCGTTTTGGAGATGTTTCCGGGAGTCAAGGAGTTTGGTCTCCTTGATGTTTTCCAGCGTGTGTGGCGAACTGGCAATTCTGAGCAACATCCGGCGAGCTTCTACAAAGATGGTAGGATTACCGGATGGCGCGAAAATTATGTTTACAAGCTTTCCTCAGGCGAAGTGATTTCAATTTATGAAGACGTAACCGAGCGAAAGAACGCGGAGCATGCTCTGAGAGCGAGTGAGGAGAAATATAGACACCTGTACGAATCAATTTCTGACGGAGCATTCGTGCTGGACGAAGAATGGCGCTTCGTCATGGCGAATGAAGTAAGTGCGAGGCAGTTGAGCGGCATGTCGTCGGAAGATCTGATAGGATGTAAGATAACGGATATCATTCCGCATGTTGCGTCCACCCTGCTTTTCAAGGTATGCAAGAAAGTGATGGATACACGAACGCATGAAACGGTTATCGACCAATTAATTGATTCTGACAACATTGAGCGCTGGTTGGAAATCCGCGTGTATCCGACGGATGTCGGTATTCACTGTCTGTCCAAGGATATTACCGAGCGGATGGATGCGAATAGACAAATAAGAAAAGCCAAGGAGCAGTATGAGAGCCTGATGGAAAACATTCCCGATGCAATCTATTCGACTGAAGTCGGTGGGCAGGGACATACGACATTTGCATCTAAGCGCTTGGAGGAATGGACGGGTTGCACGCTAGAGGATTTTGGGAAGGATCCGGATCTCTGGTCCAAATCTTTGCATCCGGACGATCGTGAAGAAATTCAGATGAGATTTCATGAAGCGGTCATAGATCGTCGAGAGTTTGTTCTCGAATACAGAATCATCAATCTCAAGACTCAGGAAATGCGATACGTCATGGATCACGGCATTCCTCACTTTGACTTTAGCGGTAATCTGGTGAGGTTTGACGGGATCATAACAGATATCAGTGTGCGCAAGCGTGCTGAAGAGAATCTCCGGCAGTCAAGACGGTTCACGGACAATCTAATCAGCACAGCCAACGCAATGATTGTCGCCCTTGATGCCGAAGGTAAAGTCACACTGCTTAATCCAGCGGCGGAACGTATTACCGGATACTCCGTCGCTGAATTGGAAGGTAAGGACTGGTTCGAAATTATAGTCCCTCGGGAAAGGTATCCGGATGTCTACGAGGAGTTTTGTCGTCTTGGTGCCGGGGGACTTCCAAGAACCTATGAGAATCCAATACTCAGCAAGGATGGCCTCGAGCGGATCATAGCCTGGAGTAACAATGAAGTCTTCAGGAGTGGCAGGATTGTAGGTTCAATATCGTTTGGCATAGACATCACCGCACAGAAAAAGGCCGAATGGGAGATCAAGAAGCTAAATGAAGAGCTGGAGCAGCGCGTAGCACTCCGAACGTCAGAGCTGGCTGCTGCCAACCGAGAACTGGATTCGTTCGCCCATTCAGTGGCGCATGACCTGCGAGCGCCGTTGCGAGCAATCGATGGTTTCTCGCACGCATTGAAGTCAGACTATGAGGAGAAGCTCGGAAACGAAGGCAAGCGGCTGCTGAACATAGTAAGCAGTAATGCTCAGGGCATGGGGAGACTGATAGATGCTCTCCTTACATTTTCTCGATACAGCAGGCAGGTGATTGATGCGACTCCAATCGACATGGAGGCCTTAACGAAAGAGGTTTTTGAGCATCTCAGGAGTGAAGCATCTGGTCGGAATATTCAATTCAAAGTTGGAGCCCTTCCCAAAGCGTCGGGTGACAGAACGCTGATCCGTGAAGTGATGGGAAACCTCCTGTCGAATGCGATCAAGTTCTCATCTACAATGATGGTTTCCAAAATCGAGGTAAAGGCCGAGTCTGCCGAAGGCGAGGTCATTTATTCTGTACACGATAACGGAGTAGGATTCGACATGAAATATGTCGACAAGCTTTTTCAGGTATTTCAGCGATTGCATTCTGTGGAGGAGTTTGAAGGCTCCGGAATCGGTCTTGCAAATGTGAAGCGAATAGTAGTCAGGCATGGTGGCCGAGTGTGGGCGGAAGGAAAACCGGGCAAAGGGACCACAGTGTATTTCACGTTAATAAAGGGATAGGAGCACGGACATGATTGAGCATCAGATCGTCGACATTCTTCTCGTGGAAGACAATCCGTGTGATGCCGAGCTCACTCAACGCGCTTTGAAAGAGTGTAATGCGTCAGCCATAGTAGGTGTTGTGACAAATGGCGGAGAGGCACTCGACTTTCTCCTCGCACAGGGCGCTTTCTCGCATCGTGATGTGGTCGAGAATCCGAGAGTCATATTTCTCGATCTGAAAATGCCTAGAGTTGGCGGTCTTGAGTGCCTTCGGAAGATCAGAACCACGGAGCAAATCAGTTCGGTTCCCGTGGTGATCCTTAGCTCGTCAGCCGAGGAGTACGATGTGATGGAGAGTTACGGGCTGGGTGCGAATAGTTATATAGTGAAGCCTGTCGATCACGATGACTTTTTCGAAACGGTAGTAAATGTCGGGAATTACTGGCTGTCTATGAACCGAGTTCCCTCTCTGGCGGCGCTACCGACCGCAGATCGTTGATCGAGACAGCGACTGCATTAATGTTGCTGTACTGCAGATCATACACGTATGGAGTGAGCTATGGAAAAGGACTTGAGAATTCTGATACTCGAAGATGTCCCGACTGACGCCGAGTTGATCGAACGTGAGCTGCGGGCGTCAGGATTGAAGTTCACTGCGCGATTCGCGCACAACAAGGCGACC
>JAHJOQ010000146.1 GCA_018820315.1 Candidatus Zixiibacteriota bacterium
AACTGATCGAGCACATTCTCCGCATTCTTCCATCCAGCGACAGGGCGAAGTTTGCCGTGGGCTATTTCTTCCTCTCCGGCTTTGAGCCGCTGCGTAACGATTTGAAGCATTTGGGCGAGATCCGTTTACTCATCGGCAACACCACCAACTACCCAACGCTCGAACAACTCTCCGAAGGATACAAGCGGCTTGAGCTTGTGGAAGAAGCGGCGAACCAGGTCAAGTTCATCAAGCGCGTGGACGAATCGAGGAACGTCAAGGTAACGGCAGAGAACCTTAAAGAAGCAGTCTCTCTCATGGATCAGACAGACGGTAACGAAGAACTTCTTGTAACCGTTGCCGGACTCATAGAACAGAAGAATCTCAAAGTGAAAGTCTATACCAAAGGTCGGCTGCACGCCAAGGCATACATCTTTGACTACAAACAGGATGGCAGGTACGAGAAGGGGATCGCTATTGTCGGCTCGTCCAACCTTACGCTTTCCGGAATCTCACACAACACCGAATTGAATGTGGTCGTGCACGGCGAAGACAACCACATTGAACTATCCCGCTGGTTTGATGAGTTGTGGGAGGAGTCGAAAGATTTTGACGAATCGTTGATGATAGAGTTGAAAGCTTCATGGGCGTTGGCTCCCGTCCGTCCATACGACATCTACATGAAGACGCTCTATGAACTCGTGCGAGACCGTCTGGAAGAAGGCGAAGCCGTAGACATTCTCTGGGAAGATGAGATCACCTCCAAGCTTGCAGACTTTCAGCGGGTTGCTGTGAGGCAAGCTATCCAAATTATCAGAGAATATTCAGGTGCATTTATTGCAGATGTCGTCGGAATGGGGAAAAGTTTTATAGGTGCTGCTATTCTTAAACACTTTGAACGAACAGAACATGCACGCCCTCTTATCATTTGTCCAGCGACACTTGTAGAAATGTGGGAAGGGTACAACGAAGTCTATCAACTCAATGCTCGTGTGCTATCAATGGGGATGTTACGTGAGCAAGCAGAAGCTGGAAGAAATATTCTTCTCGAAGACATCAAGTACAGAGATAGGGACTTTGTGCTCGTGGACGAGAGCCATAACTTCCGGCACCATACAACGCAGAGGTACGAAATCCTGCAGGCATATCTCAGCGCCGGGCGTAAGCGATGCGTATTCCTCACGGCAACGCCACGCAACAAAGCCGTCACGGATGTATACAACCAGATCAAGCTCTTCCATCCCGACGACAAGACCGATCTTCCCATCGATCCACAAGACCTGAAAAAGTATTTCAACATGATCGAAAAGGATGAGCGACGCTTGCAAGACCTGCTTGTCCACATTCTTATTCGCCGCACACGCAACCACATACTCAAATGGTATGGTTTCGACAGTGAAACACATCAACCGGTAGATCCAAATCGTTATGCAGAATATCAATCGGGAAAAAGAAAAGCATATGTACTCGTTGGCGGCCGACACCAGTTCTTCCCGAAGCGTGAGCTTGAAACTATTGAGTATAGCATCGAGACGACGTACAACGGATTGTACCAGCGACTCCGTAGTTATCTCGGCAAGCCAAGAAACCAGAGACATGCTAAAGCTGACAGGGAACTGCTCTATGCCCGTTACTCTCTGTGGGACTACGTCGTACCGGAAAAGCAGAAGCGTCAACCGTATCTTGATTTGCACCGAGCCGGAGCTAACCTGTATGGACTGATGCGGGCGCTGCTCTTCAAGCGGTTTGAGTCGAGCGTCTATGCGTTCAGAGAGACACTCAAGCGCATGATCCGCATACATGAAGGTTTCGTGAAATCGTTGGACAAAGGCATCGTGCCTGCAGGAGATGAGGCGCAGGGCATCCTCTATGAATCCGACAAGTACGAGGAAGCCGATCTGTACGATGCACTGACTGAGGCGAGCGAGAAGTACAGAATTGAAGACTTCGACAAGGATAGAATCGTACGAGACGTGAAGCATGACCTGGAACTGCTGAAGGAAATGCTCGGTCATGTGAAAGACATAACGCCAGAGAAGGATGCCAAGCTACAGACATTGTTTAAGTGGCTCGATAAGGACGTACTCTCGCAAGGCAAGCTCCTCATCTTCACCCAGTTTGCTGATACTGCTCGCTATCTGTTTGAAAACCTGAATCCTGGCGCTAAGGACGATGAGATTGAAGTCATCTATAGCGGCGACAAGAGCAAGTCAAAGGCTGTTGGACGCTTTGCACCGAAAGCAAATCCCGATTACAAATTCCCTAAAGGTGAGGTGGAGATTAGATTGCTTATCGCAACGGATGTCCTTTCAGAAGGTCTCAACCTTCAGGACGGCGACAAGATGATTAACTACGACCTCCACTGGAATCCGGTACGCCTTATCCAGCGGTTCGGACGCATTGACCGCATCGGGTCAGAGAATGAAGTCGTTTGGGGATACAACTTCCTCCCAGAAACTGAACTGGAAAGAACACTCGGGCTCCACGCAACATTGCACAATCGCATTCAGGAGATTCATGATACGATCGGAGAGGACGCACAGATCCTTGATAAGACGGAGCGGGTGAACGAAGAA